>NZ_JBFEGN010000002.1:0-216001 GCF_047228825.1 Siminovitchia jepli | reverse complement strand
TGCAGTCCCGCAATGATTCCGGGAGTTACCTTTGCTTTCTTTTTAAAGAAGTCCATTATTAATTTCGCAGCCTCATCCATCAAATCCTTTAATAAATGACGATGAAGAAGAAAGACATCACGCAGTCCTTCATCAATCGTAAAAATCACATGGCGGTGATTCACCTGAAGGACATCTTCAGTCAGCAGTCTGCTCCACTCTTCGCTCTCCCCTACGGAGCAAGTGGTACAGAAGCGTCCCTTACAGCGATAGGGGACTTTACGAACGTCATGGCAGCCCTCGCACACAAAGAGTTTAAACCCTTTCATAATATCTCCACAATCGCGAAACTTCTCAACCTCCTTGATTACGATTGGACGGATTTTAGCTCCATGTTTGCGCTTGAAGGCTTCCCAATGTTGGTGGTTATCAAAAAAGATTTCTCTAAGAATATTCCTCTCCATAAAACAAAAATACCACAGTCAAAATGACCGTGGTAGACCCAAATTTTATACTTTCTTATCTTTAAGAAAGACGCTGGCGCGTCTTTTCTTAGAGGTGAGAGGTGGGAGGTTGGATTTGATTAAATTGGCGACATGCCAATTTATGCTTTCTTAAAAGTTAGGAGTAGGAGATCGGATTGGAATAAATTGGCGAACCGTCAATTTATACTCCATCTGTTTTTTCACAGCGTCCGGTTTTCCCTGTTGTTTTTAACACGCAAACAACCTTTATACAACAATATGAAAGGGGCCGATATGTTTTAGGTGCCATTGGCGCCTTTCCATTGCCCGCAAACAGAGAAAATGTGAGTTGACGGTCAAAGCATCGTCCTTCCATTAACCGTAAAAGTCAAAACAAATATCAGGCGGTAAAAGGAAAGCCACTCCATTGACACAAGAGAAGTAAAAAATGCAGATTACGGGAAAAGAATGTCTTTGCATGATCGTTTACAGAAAATCAACAGCACATGTCTATCACTCACAACATATTCACAATCAAGGACGCGGCACAATATATCGGTACTCCAAAAAGATTTCTTTACTTACATTCCTCTCCACAAAATGGAAATACCACGATCCAAACGACCGTGGCAGACCCAAATGATATACGCCTATCTTTAAATAAAGGACCGCCATGGGTCCCTTCCGCTTAATAATCCGTCCATTTTTCAGCGGGATTCGTCCGGTTCCGGCTCCTTTTTGCCACAGTTTCTTTATCAAAATATCCCACTTGCATGAGGCCGATAATTTTTTCCCCGGGCTCAACACCGAGCGCCGAACGCAAGCGCGGATCATGAATATAGGCAGGTGTTTTCCAGCAGACGCCGATTTCACGTTCCCATGCGAGAAGCTGGAAATTTTGCAAAAGGCAGCTCGTAGCTGCAACATCTTCTTCGCGTATTTTTTGGCGCGGATCGTCGTTCACTACCGCAACAAGCATTGCGGGGACTTCCCCCAGTTTGCTGCGGGTGCTTTCATGCTTTGCCGGTTCAACGCATGTAAGCACCTCCTCAATAAACGCTTCCTTCCGTTCTCCGGATATAAAGATAAAACGCCAAGGCTCCCGCACGCCATGGTTCGGGGCCCAAACAGCGTCCTCCAGCAATGATAAAATTTGCTCACGACTGATTTCTTTATTAATAAAACCTTTTTTAATGGAAGTTCTTTCCCGAATGATTTCGGCAATCGAGTTTACAGCCAACATATCTTTACCCCCATGTATCATAAATGAGAATCACTATCAATTATCATAACACGAAGCGGAAAATGTTGAAAGTAAATTCCATCATTCACCTCCTGATTAATGGCACGGGAGCAGGTCTTTTTTTTGAAAAACTGTACGCCCGAACAATTTTTTCCGTTACTTCCTTAACATCTCGCGAATTACTGTGGATTGTCGCAATCGGCTCCCCTGCGCTTACCTCATCCCCGATTTTTTTATGTAAAATAACCCCGACGCTTACATCAATGACAGACTCCTTCGTTGCCCGGCCCGCACCAAGCAGCATCGCGGCTGTCCCAATTTCGTCGGCTGTGATCGCTGAAACATATCCGTTTTCAGGGGACTCGACCGGAATTTGATAGGCGGCTTTCGGAAATTTATCCGGTTCATCTACGACAGAAACATCGGCTCCCCGTGCAGCCAAAAACTGTTTAAATACATGAAATGCCTTCCCGTTTTTAATGACTGCTTCCAGCATTCCGCGCGCTTCCTGTTCCGACGCTGCTTTTTGTGCAAGCACGGCCATTTTGCTGCCCAAAACGAGGCATAATTCCGTCAAGTCGGCGGGTCCTCTCCCTTGCAGCGTTTCGATGGCTTCCTTTACTTCCAGCGCATTGCCGATTGCATAGCCGAGCGGCTGGCTCATATCCGAAATGACAGCCATCGTTTTTCTGCCCACCAGGTTGCCGATTTCCACCATTGTATCCGCAAGCGCGCTTGCATCTTCCATTGTTTTCATAAAAGCGCCAGAACCCACTTTTACATCCAGCACAATGGCGTCGGCACCCGCGGCGATTTTTTTGCTCATAATGGAGCTTGCAATGAGCGGGATCGCATTTACAGTTGCCGTTACATCCCTAAGTCCATATATTTTTTTGTCGGCCGGTGCAAGGTTCCCCGATTGCCCGACGATCGCCAGCTTGTTTTTATTTACCAGCCGGATGAATTCATCTTCCGACACTTCGGCACGATATCCCGGAATTGCCTCCAATTTATCAATCGTTCCACCCGTATGTCCCAGACCCCTGCCGGACATTTTGGCAACGGGAATGCCGAGTGCTGCGACAAGAGGTGCCAAAATCAACGTGGTCGTATCTCCCACTCCTCCAAAGCTAATAAATGAAACCTCACTAATTTCTTCACTCACTTTATCATCGAGAGGGATTTTTAGAATAATATCAAGCTTTCCCTCTTTATTGATTTCGATTCTTTCAATAATGCTTTCTAAGATTGCTTTTTGTCTATGAAATGGATTATCATAAAACGTTTCATCAAAATGAATTAGGCTCTCGTAAATGGTTTTAGCTTGTTGAAAAGTATCAACTGTCTCTTCAGATTTTTCTTTTAATGTTTCTCTTAAAACCTTTGCTTGTTTTAAATCTGTTAGAATTTTTTTCTGACTGTCTTGATAAGAGTCTCTCATCATTTCATAGAACTCGTCTGTTGGGTCTAGCTCTAAAAGAAGCCTTTGTATCGCCTCCATGTTTTTTTCTAATTTCAAAATTTTCTTTTCAACTTCTTCCAAATCACTGTTTCTGTTCTTAATTTTTTTGTTTAACTCTTTCTTAATAGATTCTTGCAGTCCTAAAAGATCGACTTTTTTAATCCGTTGCATAATATTATTTACTACGTACTCTTCTAATATTTCTCTACTAAAAGATGGAGATGGGCATCTCTCTATTGGTATATGTGTCTGACGAGATGAACATACATAGTAACTATATGAACCAGTGCTTCTAGTTGAGTTTCTGGTATAATACTTTTGTCCACATTCCTTACAGAATAAAAGTCCACTTAATAAAAAAGTGGTGGTGTAAAATCTAGGTGGAACAATTTTACTAGCTCTTTTGTTTTTTGTTTTATCTATAAGCGCTTGTTTTTCTTCAGTTCTAACTGCTTCATGAGTTCCTTTTTCAATAATTGGTTCTTCTTTTTCTTCACCTGGTTTGCTTTTGGGTCTGTAAGTAAGATATCCTGCATAAAAATGATTAAATAAAATTCCTTTTATAGCATCCCTAGTCCAATCAGGTGAGCTCGTTTTAAATTGTTTAATCTTCTCTGCTTTCCCTGTTGGTCTATATCCTAATCCTCTGATTGATTCACCGTTTAACCATCTTGCAATGGCAGCAATTCCTTGTCCATTTAAATATAAATCCTCTATCTCTTTGATTAATTCTCTCTGAGACTCGATAAATATGATATTTCTGTCTTTGTCTAGCATATATCCATAAGGAAGATTTCCACCTGAAAACTCTCCTCTTTTAGCTTTATCTTTCATAGTGTCTGAGACACGAATTGAGGTGTTTACAGATTCAAGCTCATCTATAGATGATCTAATATTCTCAATCATTTTCTGATAGGGATCGTTTAAATCAACTTCGCCGCCATCTCCTGTTGAAGTAAATATTAAATCAATTCCTGCTTTTTGTAGTTTACCTCGAATTATAAGGGAGTCTTCTGCTTTTCGTGCAAGCCTATCTCTCTTGTATGCTAACAGTTTATTGAATCCACCCTTTTCACCTTTTATCAGACATTGAAGTAATACTGATCTTTTGCTTAGTTCTGTCTTACTTGCTGAGACTGCTGGCTCAATAAAAATATTTTCTTCAGGTAGAATTCCATCATTTTCTTTAACATATTTTCTAGCCAAGTTAATCTGCATTTCAATTGAATCACCTTCTTCGGCTTGTTTGCCAGTTGATACACGTACATATACAGCATAGATATCTTTCATTAAAAATATTCCTCCCATATATTAATTATTATTTATTTTCATTGGAGTTGTTGGTTATTAACATTATAAGAAAAGACTACCAATAAATCAATCGGTAGTCTCTATCTATTATTTAATTTATGTATTACAGCCTCTCTAATGAGGCTCATAAGATTATCAATTGACTCTTGATCTTCGTTAGTTGGTTGTATGAACTTAACTCCTTTTGGAATGTTGCGTTTTGACATGTAATCCCCCTTTCATTTATTATTCTAAGTTACTTTTATCTGGTTGAATAAAATTTACCTTTTATCGCATGACTAAGGCATTCTTTTGAAAATAGATGCCCTCTTGACTGAGACGTTCTTTTACATATGTATCAGTAACACTTAGGTATTCAACATTCTGCAATTTACAAAAATATTTAAGTGTTGCTATGCCTATCTCGATCCCCTTGTTAGCCTTTATTAACCTCACTGTGAAATCTATAAAAGTTTCTTTTAAATAATCATTATATGTACTTACATCTAAATCAAAATATGTTTTATAAAAATTATATTTTGGCATAAGCTTGTTTATTAAATAGGTTTCTATAATGTCTTGTTCGGCAAGGCTATCAATCTTTGCATACGAATAGTAGGCGACTTCATCAATAAAACCTGATGTATTACTAGTTCCCGAGAAATGGCTTCTAATCCTTGAATTAAAATTTTTGGTTTTTCCTATATATAACAAATTCTTACTGGTGCAATAAAATTTATAAATTCCTCCAAAATTCAAGCGCTTGTAGGTCTCGTCATCTACTGCAAGAAGCTCGGTAAATTTTGGCGTTTCAAATTTTATCAAAACTATCTCTCCCATGATCAGTAGGAGCCGTTGCAACGCTTATGTAACTGTACAGTTCTCCATATATTGTTTTATTTTGTTCTTGATGAATTTCAATAAAACTTGCTTTTTATTTACCTATGAATCTGATTTAATCAATTATTATAATCATGCAAAACGGGTATAATGTAATAAACAGATAGAACGGTGGTGAGAATAAATGGCTTATCACCTAACTCCCAAAGAAACTAAAGAAATAAGAAAGCGCTGAGAAGAAGACGGAAAACCTAAATGCGATCACAATAATAAACTCAGTGTTTTATTTAACCATATTTTTCTTCTACTTTAGCCATGTACATTGTTGCACTCGTAAATCCAATCTGAGATTCATAATATTCTTTTTCTTCATTTTCTTGATCAAACTTCTTAACATCTGCTTCGCAACCATCCCAATTCTTAAATACTATCCACATTTCATTACTCTCCTGTCATTTCTTTAGCACCTTTCTAAGCTGATCCTTTAATCCTTCATCTACGTGTCTGTATTTTAATACTCCCTCCAACGCTTTTCGTAACTTGGAGTTTTCTTGCTTTAGTTTAATGAATAAATCATGCGCTTTAGGGTTTCTATCCTCTACAATCGTTAACAATCCATCCATTTCGTTATCCAATCGTTCTATTTCCTTCTGCTGTTCCTCCACAGTGGAGACAAGCCAATCAAGATACTCTGTATCCTCTTTCCCAATGTGAGATACGTTTTCTATAAATTCCACCATGTCTTTTATTATCTTTTTCGCTCTTTCCAACCGTTCCACACCACTCACCCCGCATCCTCTTTTATCCTCCTGTGAAACCTGGTGCCATTCGATATGGTCAACCTTGAGGCTTAAGTCGTGTTCCTTATTCACCGACCTCTACCTCCACCCCAACAGCCTTTAGTGCTACCAAACATATTGCCATTGGTGCAGTATCAGCTTCGACCGAAGTGTATGGGATACATCTATCCTTGCCATCATCTACCCATACGTTGACAGCGTATTTCTCCTTTTCCGGGCATACAACCAAGTAAGTGCCCTCTCTTTTGAGATTTTCAACTACCACCCAAGCATCTTTTATGTCTTCTGACGGACAAAAGTCATCGGGTATAGATATCACTTCATCTTCTGCGTAAGCCCTAATAATGCAAATATTTTTAAATTCCTCTGTATCCCACCCCATCACCTTTTCAGCGATGAGGCGGTCTATTTCTCTTAGGTTGCTCATTCCGAATCACCTTCTATCGCCCACTTGCCATTATATAATGTTTGTAGAGAAAATTTTCCTAATGGTGTTGCATCAATCCTCATAACTCCAACCGAAAAATGGTCTATTTCAAAATTCTTACCATTATCAATATGAAATTTAACTTTTTTGCCTTTTACGATAGCCTTCATAGCTTCTTCAAACGATACGAAATTCGGAAGGATGCGCCATCGTAAATTGGTAAAGTGCGTGTTTAGGATTAAATTCATTCCACTTGATGTAAAGCATATTCCTCCATCTTTGCTTTTCGTTACCTTGTCATGGTTGCTGCTTTCCGCTACTTCCCCGACCTGCAATTTATCTATCATTTCCCCTGTGGTTAACCATTCTCTTTTCATTTTCTATGCCTCCCATTTATGCTTTTTAAAAAATAACTATTATTTTAATTTCCATCTATAATCAGGGCCTTCATTTTCTTTGTAATCCAATACCCTGTTTAGGAATTCATGAGCATCATCGTCCCAAGTGTTATCCATAACTAACTCTATGGCCTTAGTTAGACGATCGACCTCCTCTTCTAATTCACATGTATAACATTGTCTTTTTAATGAGCCATGTTCACAAATTTTCAACGCGCCACATTCCTTTTTGTTCTTCTTTTGTCATACCAAGATCTTTTATAACCGCAGCATATTTCCATAACTTCTTTGGTTGCAATTCCGCTTTGGTATATCGTTTGCCTACTACACTTACGATCGCATTTGTCCTTTCATCAATTATTGCGTGGATTGCTTCAGTTAGTCCCAATTTTGACACTCACCTCCGCACAATTCGAATATAATGGCAGCATCAGCCCGCGCTTCTTCGAAAACCTTGGGCGGCATATCTAACAATTCGATTTCGGACAGCAAACGATTAACTTCGTGCTTTGCTTCGCCTTCACACTCGCCGCGCTTAGCTATTTCGGTAAACTTTGATGTTCCCCACGTCAGTCCTTTTACACTTTGCTCGTAACTCATTCCTCGTTCCCTTCCCTTTCGAAAGCACGTCCTTCTTCAAAACCTTCGATGTATGCCTTTACACGTAATATACCAATCAACTTTTCGATCTTGGCGAGCAATTCCGGTACGCTTAATTCGTGGTCTTGGCGCATTATTCGGACACCTCCCGGCTGTCGTCGACGATTTCACAGCTCTCCAATACGTCGGCATAATCGAATCCTCCGCTGCTGTATCGAACCTTTTCATCGCCAATATCCGTTACAATTCTCGAATAATACTCTCCGCGGTAATTTAAATATTCGTTTCTAATTACATCGCCAACGCGCACTTCCGTCGGCTGTGGCGCGTTTAAATATTCCGCTGGCACTTCGAGTCCAAGCGCTCGCCTTAACGCAATAGCCTTGCCGATGTGTACGTTAAAGCAATCGTCAGGTGCACATTTGGCGATTCCTCGCGCGTAAATTTCATTGGAAACCCATCCTCGCATAATTGCGACAACCGTACGTTTGTCTTTATTTATAACGAATTCAGCTTCGCAGACCTTAACTCCGTGTTCGAGTTTTAAACAGTAGTATTTTCCGTAGAATTCATCTTCGCTAGGTATAAGGCCGGTAATATCAGCCTTCGCCTGCTCAATGATACGATCACGCTGCTCTTGAGCCACTTTACGTGAGCGTTCAATAAACGGTTTTGATCTGTCAAGTGTTTTAAAACCGATAGATTGTTGCTGTATTTCTTTTAAAACATCGTCTGCAAGCCCCTTGGTCTTCCCCATCATTTCAGCGGAAAATTTGCCCTGTTCATATCCTTCTTCGTATGCCCTCCGCCTTACTTCTTTAAATACTTGCAACGAATATTTGATTAATTGGTCATAAGACATTTCGTTTAATTCTTTCATCATTTTGTATCCTCCATTTTTTTAATTATTCTTCTTCGAACTCTGTCCGCTTCTTCCGATTCAAATAACCTGTCAAGAAATTGCTCGGGCGTCAGTTTACCTTCGTCGTATTGCTTACGTAATTCTGCGGAGTTCATTACTCCGCCTCCCGATAATTCCAATACTTACGTATAGTTCCGAAAACATGCGGCAATGCGTCCGGTGTCGACCGTAGGTGCGTGTCGATCTCTTGAAGAAAATCTTCGAGTTTAACAACCTCCGCACGTTCCCTCTTGTACTTTTCGATGTATAAGTCCGCTTGCCTTCGTTCATGATTGCGTTCCATTCGCCAATATGTTACTTCGGATTGGAGTCGTTCAATCTCCGCCAAAACTTTCGAAACATCTTCAACATCGAACGTCCATAAGTCACCGTCGCTTCTTCTGATTTCCATGCACAACCTTTCGATAATTTCGTTAATCATTCGCTATCGCCTCCGGCTATTCGCTTAAAATCTCTATTGTCGCCGACTTCCGTTTTGCAGTTTGCTTCAACATACTCGCGCTCGACTCCACCTAATGTTTCGTCGGCTAGTACGTGTATTTTTGTCACACCTTCACTCTCCTTTAAAGTAAGGCTCCGTCAATTATAAGAACCTCGTTTTCTTGGCATAAAAACTCATCTACTACCTGACTTATCGGCAACAAAACTCTGTTCTCGCTTGGAACTCTGGAGAAAGCAGCAAGGGCATAATCTCTACTGACTTCTTTTAAATCGCAACCATCTTCTTCATTACATACATATTTAATATACTTTTTCATAGCGTCTTCTTTACATTCAGCCTTAATTAAAGCATAGTATGGATCGTGTACTTCGAAATATCTCATTTATTCGCTCTCCTTTATTGCTCATAATAAAAGACATAATTTATTTCACTATTTTCTCGATCTGTGAACTACTTTTCTTCTTCTACTGATAGGACGGAGCAACCAACTTCGTTAAGTTTATTGACTACATCTTCAACGCAAGATGCATATTCAATAGTTGCATCGTTAATCCCTTTTGTTGGATGAATGAATATTACCCTTACTTTCATAATTTCACTTCCAATCTTGAGGTTTTCTAATAGTAATTTGTAATTACCAAGTCGGTATATACTTTTTCTCCACTTGCAATTATGTCTCTTGCCTCGATGAATTTAAGTAGTTCATACGATAGATAAGAATAGTGTAAATTTATATTACTTAACGCGACTCTATGTGCTTCTTCGTAAAACCCACGATCAAAAAGATTCAAGAATTTCTCTTTTTCTGCGCTCATAAAATGCATAACCGTATTCACCTGCCTACTAATCTCTTCTTCTACTTCTTCTAACTCAACCTCTCTATATAAGTTGATATTGAACACCTGCCTTTCTTATTAAAATACTTATTTTAATTCATTAATTGGAAAACCACGCTTTATAAATCCCTTAAATTCTTCTAGTTTTGTTGTGTAGCACAGCTCTCGATACATTAATCCCACATCTTCTTTGGTTAGACTCACTTTGAAATAGTCATTTACTCGTTTTAATAATCGGGACGCAGGTTTATCGTCTAATCCTTTATAAATAGGGCGACAAAGAGCATACACTACGTATGTTTTTACATCGTCTATGTCTTTACAATTGTCAATGGATACATAGGTATTTGTTGGTTCATCAATAATTAATTCACCAAATCTATTTAATAAATCAACCTTAAATTCTTTCATAAATTCAACTACTTCATTGAAATTTAATGACATCTTATTCACTATTCCTTTCTTCAGGATTTAAATCTAAATAAAATCCTCCTTTTATTTATCCACATGGCCTCATAAAGAAACGATAAGTCCAGTGATTGTTTCTTTTATCTATATGAATTTCTGACCCATCTTTAAATACCAGCACTAACTCTCCTTCTCTTTCATCTATGTCTTTAATTGTTTTTTCAGTTGTGATACAGTTCATTTCTTGAATTGTGTCCATATTATTCACACTCACCTTCTTCTATAAGTTAAATAAACATAGTCATATTTGTGTTTTTCATCTGCTTTATTAGTTATACTATCAACAAGCTCCCAGTGTTTTTCATCAATAACAGGAAACATAGAATCTGCTTTTGGTGCAACAGTATCAACAAGAGTTGCATAGATTTCATCTGCATACGGCATCGCTTGTCTATATATCTGCTCTCCACCACAAATCCATAGGTCTCTATCTTGGTTTCCTGTTTTTGTGTAATGATTGATTATACTCTCTATATTATTAAAAACATGGACACCTAAAGGCGCTTCAAAATTTTCATTTTTAGTTAGCACAATACTCTCTCTTTTTGATAAAGGGTTTCCGTTGTTATATTTCAAGACACTCTGAAAAGTTTTCCTTCCAAAGAGAACAAAGTGTCCTGTTGTTAACTCCTTAAATCTCTTCAAGTCATTCGGAAGTTTGTATAATAGTTTATTTTTGTAACCGATGGCACGACTTCTATCAAAACATGCTATAATCTTGATACTCATTTACTACCTCTTTCTCTAATAAATATTTCTTCTAGTAATGGATTGATCTTATCTATGTGTTTAAATTAATTGTTCTAAGGAAGTAGGTTGACCATACTTCAGTTTAAATGTATTTAACATTAAGTCACTATCAACACCTACATTTAATTGATTTAGGTCTTGATTACTCAAACAGAAATCACCTAGATGATATACAATGTCATTGTCTGTGATTGTAGAACTCCAATTTTCAATCATGCATTCATCCATTTCTTCTACTGATGAATAAAGTCGATTTTCAAAATCTAATATTTTTCTATGCGAAAAGTGTGTATCAGATATAAAGTAAACACTCATAAAAATTCTCCCTTTTGTATTTTGCTTTCCCACTCTTTTCTTTGTTTTACCGCTTCTTCGAATGTTTTGAATGATTTTGAGTATCTTTTCTTTTTGTAGTCTATTTCAGCTCTCCATCTATTATTTAACTTATTAAAATTGACTCCTTTCACCCCTGATGTGTTGTGTCCAAACATGCCCTTATTGTGTCCTTGTGTGCTATTACAAGCATACCTAAGATTGACATCCCTGTTATCTAGTCCATTTTTATTGATATGATCAACCGTCTTTTTTGACTTTCCGTAAAGTTTCTCTGCTATTAGTCTATGCATTTTTATATATTTACCTTCACCAATATGAGCATGAGCATAATGTCTTTTTCTACTTTTGTAAGTTGACCAGCTATATTTCTTAACATCGTTTAATCTGTTTTTCGATATGAAAACCGTGTGTTTATAGTTGTCTTTTTTGTCAAATATTAAAATCTCGACATGATTTTCTTTCTCTATGTATATATTTCTAACTCTTCTTGCCATCTTAAGTCGCCACCTCAATTCGACCAATTCCTCCATGATTCTTATATCCAACTAACTCAAAATCATCAGCAGTTAATTCAAAAAATGGTTTCTTATTTACTTTTAATTGTGGTAAGCCATATGAACCTAGCTCTTCATAGCGTCTAATCATTTCTTCTGCTTGATGCAAGTGTTTGTCGTAAACGTGTAAGTCTTGAATGTCATGCTTTAATGTTCCAACCTCTAAGCCACATTCCATAGCGATTGCGTGCATTAAAGCAGCATACTGTACAACGTTCCACCCACCAGCTCCTGCTGCTGTAATTTTATCGCCTGATCTTTGAGTTAATGTCATGTGTAATTTTCCATTCTTTACTGAAAAAATTGTACCAAAAGCACATTCAATCAATGATTTTTTAGATTTAGTTTCTTGATCTTTTGCGTTAAACATGTTCATCTGTATGCGTCTGCTTGTTGGATTTGTTTTAATTTCATTTAGTATATAGTGAACCTGTGATTCAAACCCCATTGTCGGTTTAGCTATTTGGTATCCGTAAGCTTTTTCTATGTACCCTTCTTCGTTTGCCCATGAATTCCAAATCTTGCTTTTAAAGTCTTGAATATTATTGGACATTTGAATGTAAATCCATCGCATCTCTTCAATGGCTGCTTTGTAATTAATCTCACGCAAAGTATTAATTGGAAATCCTTTGGATAGATCATACTTATGAGAAACTTGTAAAATTCGCTTCGTCTGCGGTTTCTTGCTTCCATCCCATTTTGCTCGATTATCAATTTCCCAGTCCTCATTCAAAATCTCTTTTAAATCACTAATGAATATCTCATCAACATAACTCAATAAAATCACCCTTTTATATATTCTTTTTGTTTAATATTTTTTGTTTCTCCTCATATAATCTCTTTGCTACGTCTGGTTTATTTTCGTTTATAGCAGCACTTATTCGCAAATCTAAAAGTCCAATTTCAAACTCCAATTTATAATCATCAACATGTCGCAAAGAGCTTTCCTCATGCCAGTCGCTATAATATTTCCCTGTGGACACTGCATAAGTAGTCTTTTCAATAATCTGTCCATTTGCTTCATATTTTTCAAATCTACAGTGCTTAATTCTTCCAGTTTCTAGAGTCTTTTTAACAATAACTTCATCACCCAAGTCAAATCGCATAGTTTTCACTCCTCTTATCTGAAACTGATAAATTCACTATAATATCCTTTATATATTTCAATGAAATAGTCTCCCTCTAACTCTCCTTTTTTGACCATAACTTTTGTATCACCTTTTGACACTGAAATTGTCTCGCATTCAATATTGCTAAGCATAGTGTCCATTGCTTTTTTAATTAATTGATTTACTTCTTTATTTGATAACTCATAAGAATATCGGTAATCACCGCCATATCTAAAAAAATCATTAGGATATTTTGGAAGCTGATCAAACATACAGGTAACTCCTTTTTTGCGAAAATATTATTCTAAATTACTTTTGTGGATTTTTTGTTAGCCTATCCTCTTAATGAGTCAATAAGCGTTCGGATTCTGTTCTCATGACTTTTTATAATTGAATGTATATATTGTCTTGTTACTCCATATTTTTCACCAATTTCTTGTAATGTATAGCCTTGAACTCTTAACTCAATAATATCGTAAATCTTTTTAGGTAAATAGTTTTTAAGAGATTGAATTAATAGATCTTCTTCCTTTTCTTTTATGTGGTCTCTTTCACACGCTATCAGATCGGTTAATTCAATCCCTCCTTCTTCATTTTCATTTTGAAATTCACGATTTAAACTGCAAATTTCTGCTAACTCAAAAGAATTGTTGGTTTTGCTGTATAAAGAATTTTTGTTAGTCTCAATATTTATATCCCAATAAATATAATTAATGGCATATGTTTTAAAGTTGCTTTTGTTCGGATCAAAAGTCCGAATAGCTTTCATTAACGCAATACGACCAAATTGAATTAAATCATCAAGTTCTAGTCCATGAAATTCTAAAAATTTTTCATTGTTCGGAAACCTACGATTGATTGTTGCTGGTATATAGTGAAAGTATTTCTCAATAATTTCATCCTCTGTTAGTCCTTCAAGCTCAGTGTTTTTAAAAGCTTCTGCATTAAATTTTTTCAATTTCATAACTCCCTTCAATGTTGTAATTAAATATTACAATAAGTTATTCATGTCGTCAAGGATTATTTAAAAAAATTTTTAGGTATAGGAAAAGGGAGAATAAAATCTCCCTTGATGCCTATTGATCTAATTGACGTTGAATCTCCTCTTTGATTTTTTCTTCAGGCGGAAAGAAGTTTTCAGATTTAATAATTTTGCCGTCTGATTCACGGTATCTTGGTCTTCCATCGCTAAACAGTTTTGATAGATTACTTGCTTGAACTGCATCAAACACTTTATCAGGCTTAATCCCCATTTCCACAAAATCACCTTGTAGAAAGTATGTGCCATCTGTAATTGCATCTGCTTGGGCCACAATACGAGACAGGTCGTCAGTTGGAAATTCTTCTTTTAGAGACTTTTTGCGGGCATTTTCAATTCCTTGAATAAGTTTGTCTACGGCCCAATTAAACTCATCCACGTTACTACAGGATGCATGAATAGCCTCAACACTTTCTTCTGCTTCCCAAACCTTCCTGGAAGTCATACGCTCTAAGGTAAGTGATGTAGGTTTATCTGCAACCGGATGACCAAACGCTAAATGAAACTTTCTTACTGCTGACCACCATTTATTTGGATCATGTGTTGGTTGTTGCTTCGCTTTCTTAACAACAAGAAGATTGAATAGCTTTGATTCAATTAACTTAGTTGTACGTTCGGATGTTTCTTCATTAAAATGTATAATCACCTCTACTTTTGCAGTTTTTGTACGGTTGTCGATAAACTTAACTTTTCCTTCAACTTTAGCTTGTTTGTCGTAAACAATATCATTCACATTGATTTTTACAAAGGTTGTCATTTATTGTTTCTCTCCCATTTTTTAGTCTATTTTTCTTGTTAAATTACGAGCTTATAAAATCGTTGTTTTATTTAGCAACCGTTTGGACATCTGCGACTATTAATCTTATCACTGGTAATACCTGATATAGTGCCATTTAAGATAAGAGTGTGAACATCTGATTCAACAAGCTTAACTACATCTTCAACATTCTCGTTCAATGCTTTTTTTACGGCAATCAATTTACCAATTACAGGTTCATATTTATCTCCTCTTTGGCACACAGACTTGCCGATCATCAATTTACCTTTAGTTTTGTGTAGACCAGTAAAAATAATCTCTTTAACATCTTTGTTGATGTCAAATTTGATCTGATCAAATTTCTGTAGTTTCTTTGACAACTCTTCTCCTAATGCATTCAGTTGTCGTTGACGCTTTTCATATTTTCTTACAGTTTCTAATGCAGTCTTATACTGTTCTTTAGTTGGTGTTTGGCTCATTTTTACTCCTCCTTACTTCTCTTAACCAATAGTGTAAAAATTTCTCATCGTCAATTGCTGTCTTAGTCATGAAATTAATACAGTCCTGTTTATCTTCACTTGAAAAAACAACTTCATTCGTACGGTCATCAAAGACTTCGTATGTCATATTTCACCTCTAAAGTTTTGAGATTAATTCATCTAGTTTTTCAGGATTAAAACCCACACAGCGATCTACTTCACTTCCTTCTTCATTTAGCAAAATTGTCACTGGAACAGAGGCGATATCAAACTTAGCAGCCGTTTCCGGTTGATCCATTGGATTGATCTTTTCAACTCTAACTTCTTTGCTGTCTAAAAAGTTTTGAACCATTTGACATGGATTACATCCTGGTAATTCGAATTTAATTAGTTTCATAAAAAGTCTCCTTTACTAATTTACTGAATTTGTCAAAATCAATATCTTTAGGGTAGCCTTCGTATTTAAACTTGAAGATTATTTCATTGTCTTTCTTAAGCAACTCTTCAAGTAAATCCAATGCTCCACAAAAGAATTCAAACTCTGTCCTTCCACTTCCAAACAAGCCTATTTTTTTATTTTTAATTCTTACTAAGTCATCTCTAATATTAAAGAAAGGTCTTGGGGGAATACCTCTCCCCCAAGTAGATGTTCCAAAAATTATTATGTCGTACTTGTCGAAGTCAACAGTTTTATCTTTTCTGATGTTTATAATGTCAAACTCATCTTCATTGAAACACTTAAGCATTGCACTTGTATTTCCAGTAGCAGAGTAGTAAACAATAACTTTAGAGGTCAAAATCCTCGCCACTTTCATGAGTGTAATTAATAGCATTTCCTTGAAGGAAATCTGTTCTTGTTACAATTTCGTCTTCTCCACCTGTGCGTTTCTTGCTTCCATAAGTGGCAATCCACTTTGATTTTAATTCTTGATTCTCAGGATAGGGTTCTTCAAGTCCCGCATTTCTGCAAATTAAATTAGCCAGGTATTCTACATAGTCGTGGTACTCTTTGATGGACAATGTATCGATTCCCTCAAATATGTAGTTGGCCCAATCTTTTTCACGAGCAACCGCTTCTTTTATATAAGCCATAATATAATCATAGTTTTCTTTTGTAGCCAATTGAGGTTCTTCTTTCATGATAATTTGAATTAACATTCCATAGAAAGTTGAATGCATATTCTCATCAGTCTTGATGAGTGAAATCATGTTATTTGACCCAATCATTTTTTGATCTCTAGCCAATGAATGAAAATATACAAACCCACCACTAAAATACAGACCCTCTAAGACAATGTTTCCAACAATCCCTTTTAGGATTGTCAACAACAATTCATCTGAAATTTTGATGTCCCTGTCTTGAACGGAGTATTTGTAAGTAAGATCAATAATATCTTGGATAAACTTTGTATGACTTTCTGCTGTTTGTTCTTTTTTGTTAAATTTCTGAACCAAATTAAACATATCTCTTGCATATGCTTTGTAACCATCACTGTCCATTTGAAGCATGTAGTCCTTAGCAGCATCTACCATTTCTTGAATTGGTTTGATAACATGCTCGTTTCGATGCACTAGTTCAGGAATTCTTCTTGTGTACTCAAATGCTTGTTCTTTTTCTTGTTGATTCAAAACAGTTGATGTTAGGTATTGGTAGCTACGATTATGTAATTGCTCAAATGATGCAATCATAGAAATTACCGATCTTACAGATGAGTCAGTGCATAAATACCCCAAAACAAAGTTAAAATCGGTAGCAATTGAGTCAAGCCAATTTAATTTCCCAGAGATGATATTGTAAACTTCTCTTTCTCTAGGTGTTAGTTTCTCTCTGTATTCTTCTACGTCTTTTCCAAGTTTTACTTCATCTTCATTCCAGTATTCTGCAAATAATGCTTTGTTGAAATCAAGCATGCTGGGATACTTGATATTGTCCCAATCTCGTATCCCACTTGATTTCCCTCCAAACACTTTAGTTGCTACATTGTTTGCTTCCCCATCATAAATCCGAAAGTTTGCCATTGCTTCTATCTATTCCCTTCTTTATGCTTCACACATTACACAATCCTCGTTACGCTCATATTCTTCAGTGTAAGTATAGTATATTGTTTTAAGTTGTTTTTTCCATGCGCCTAAGTCTAATCTAAGAAGCTCTGAGCCTTTGATTGATTTAGGTACATGCATATTGTGACTAATTCCTTGGTCAATATATTTTTGAGCAGCAGCAATAACATTGATAGCCCACATTTCATCCATTTCAAATCCCGATTTATAAAACCATTTTGTTTGATTGTTGTAGTTTGATGGAACATAAATTACGTTAAGTCCAGACTTCTCTTCACGATAAATTACTTCATAAGGTGGATCAATAGAAGGTGAAGAGTTCATAATTAACGAATTTGAGCTTGTAGGAGCAATTGCTGAGATATCCATTCTACCGTCTCTTTCGAGATACTTTAACACTTCTTTTAGAAGTCGGAGTAGACTATACAATAATCTGAAAGTGTCCATTATATTTTTAATTGTTTTTCTTCCAATGTTTTCTTGGTCTTATGTATTTAATTGGTTTATCATATAAGCTCTTCCATGTTTTACCATGGTATATATTTCTTATAGTTCCATGACATACGCCCAAATTCATTGAAATCTGTCTCATTGACATGTCAGTCGTAAGAAGGAGATTTACAATTTTCTTTGCATTATTGATTTGTTTGATGTATGTGGGTGATAAAACTTTTTCATATTTTATTTTACTTTTGTCAAAATTGTAATGATGCTCATCTCCAGAGTGCTCTTTCCTGTGACAAGGTTCGCATAGAGAAAGTAGATTATCTGTCTTATTTGCTTCTAAATAGCTATCAAAATAAACAAATGGTTCTACATGATGAACAGACAATTCTTTACCATACTCCTTTTCGGTTACTCCGCATCTTTGACAAGTGTAATTGTCAATCTCTCTTCTTTTGTTTCTTTGTGCTCTCCAGTTTGATCCGTAATATTTTTTTCTTCCAGTTTGCAGTGCTTTGTTTTTTACGTTTCTTTTATGGGCGAATATTGAATTTGCTAAGTTAGCACATTCCTTGCTGCAAAGTTTTTTTGGTGCAGAAGGAATATTCCAAATTGCTTTATCACACACCAAACAAAGAGAGTAATATCCTTTTGTTCTTTTTAGGCTTTGTATATATTTTGAGCAATAATCACAGCACGTCATTCTTTTTTCATCTCTATATTTTTTAAGTTTATGGTATTCTCTATAGCAGATTATACATTCTGCTGTCATCCATAGATGCGGTTTGTCTTTGTACTGACCTTTTTTAGAGTAGATCTTAAATTCTTCTCCCTCAAATGTATCAAATAAATGTAATCTAACCATCCCCAAACTTAATTGGACACTTTCAGATCGAGATATGGTAGTCGTTGAGGGTCTATCTTTTTTTAAGATAGTTTCCCTGCTGATTGCCCATTGCAACGGTACTTAGCGCCTTGCTTATAAGTTATTAAACAAGATTTTTTTCAGCATATACCATCTAAACGCTTCTTTCTGTCTTTCGACAACCTTTCCACTTTCTCTTACGAGCAATTGTTTTGGTGCGTTCAGCTTTAGGGTGTTCCAGCATATAAATCTCTTTTCAGTACACTATCGCTAGTATACGGCACATTATTTATGCATTTCTCATACCTTTACTTGCTAATTCTCTCACTTCATTCCACTCATCTGAAACAAAGCCACGTTTATCAAAGAATTCTCCTGTTTGCCAATCTGATCCTTCAAATAAAGGATATGACCCTTTTTCTTGCGCTAATTTAGCGGAAGCTTTAATCATAGCTTTAAGATATTGTTTGAATATATTTCCTGTAAACTCAGAAGCCTCTTCTGATTCCCATCTAATTCCTCTTGATGTCATTAGTGTAACTAACCCCATCGCACCTGCTCCAACAGCTCTATACTGCTGATTTGTATAAGTGGCTTGAGGAACAACTGTACGATTAAGAGAGATTACATTGTCTAGCATACGGAATTGAATATCTACCACACGTTGCAGATCAACACTCTCCTCTTCATTAAATACGTTGTTCAGTACTAAGGATGACAAGTTACATGTAACTAATCCTTCACCTTGAACCTTTGTCACTACAAAACCATTTTCATCTAAATCTTCTGATATGTGCTTATCTACGTCCATATTCTGGATTATCTCAGAACATAAGTTCGATCCAAACGGCATCCCTTTATGTGGATTAGGATTATATCTTGCTGCCGTATCATGGAAATATAGATAAGGTGTACCACCTGTTTTTCTAGATGTAAAAATAGAGCGATAAACATCTGTAGCATTTACTACTCTTTTAATCTCAAAAGACATATCTTTTTCAGCTTTCCGATACCAATATGTAAAAGCATGATCTTCTTCATTCGGTTCTTCGTCAGCCATCAACTTTTTCTTATCATAAAGACGATTCAAATCAACGCCCATCTTCTTCCTAAATTCATAAGGATCAAAGATTGTCCAGTTTTGCTTGGACTCTAATCTTCTCATGAACTCATCTGGCAATGTTACAGCAGTTTTAATTGAGTGTGCTCTAAGCTCTTGTGAGCCTGTCTTTAAACGTAAATCTAAGAAATCAAAAATATCATAGTGCCATACAGGTAAATACAAACTTATTCCAGCAACCCTCGCTCCAAGCTGATTTACATACTCAGCTAAAACACTATTAAGACGTGAAGGATGTAAAATTCCTGTTGCTCTTCCTTTATACCCTCTAATCCACGAACCACTGGCACGAAGGAAGCCAAGAAAAATCCCGATGCCAGCACCGTTTTGAGAAAATCTTGCTGTCTGTTCTAGAGATTTCATTATACTGATCAAATCATCATCTGGTGTTACAATATGACAAGATGATAATGTCCCATGTGGAGAACCTGCGTTCATTAGTGTTGGTGTAGCTAATCCAATATAGTGATTAGATAAAGCCCAATAAGATTCTTCGACATGCTTCATACGTCTAGACTTTACTTCATCTTTCATGAGATACAGCGCTGTCGATAAAAATCTTTCCTGTGGTAATTCTAAAATCTCACCATTGTAGCCTTTTTTAAGATAAGAATTCACAAGCATATACAATCCTGCATAGCTAAACTTTTTATCCTTATTTTTATCAATCATTCTTCCTGCTTTTCTAATTTCTTGCTCAGTGTATTTTTCTAACAAACTTTCATCATAAATACCCTGTTCAACCATTTGAACTACGAATGAATAGTAATCACCATATCCTTGTTTGTAATCAAATCCTCTATTTTTAGATGCTTGCTTATAAAGTTTTCTCCTTAATGCTGAAGCACTTAAATAGGTAAAGTCTGGATGTTTAGGAGAAATGCAATCGTTTGAATAGCGTATAATTAAATCAAATAAACGGTCTGCTTCTAATTCTTCTCTAGAGTATACATAGTCAAAAACATTGTCTCTAATTGTTTTTAATAGCTCTTTGTCATACTGTTTTTCTGAGTCGATTATAATCTCATTGAAGAATCTATCGAATCTTTCCTCCATGAATTCTGATTTTTGTATGTGCGACTTTCTGTCTTTAGTAATAATCGTCAATTAATACCACCCTTTTCATTTTATTATTTTAATTTCATTTAAGAGAGATTAATCTCGATAGCTAAGTTTCACCTCCATATTTTTATCACACTTATTATTATATATTTTTATGTTGTTTTTGTAAGCCGATTTTTGTTTCCAGTATTGATTTTGTCTTTTAAATCTTCTCTTATTCTTGTTCGATATGTTCTATTTCTCCGATAGTTACTTGCTTTCCTAATTTCGCCCAAAGCTTCATTTAACAAATTAGTGTTATATTTACCCTCGATTTTATTACAAGTTAGCTGAACTAACTCCAAAAGATCTTTCACGTCTCTTCTTTTTAGTTGCACTTCTTGTATGTCTTTGGCAATTTTAAATCCCTCACATGCATTAAATCTGCCCAGTTCAGCATAATGGAGTAAGTCCTGTCTCTCGTCTTCAAGTAGCTTCAGCTCTTCTTTTAGGTGATTTCTCAATTTTGGAAGTTCAACTAAAAAATCTCTTACTTTCTGTAGGTTTGACTCAAAATCAACGATTTCATCTTTTATAGTTTTTGGTTTCATTTTTTCTTCTCCCCCTCAGCAATAAGTTAAATTAGACTTATTTTCGATTTCATATCATCTATTTTAAGAAGAATTTTTGTCAGCAATTTTGAGAGGTTTTCCCACTCTTCTGTACTAAGACTCTCAGAATCTTCTAATTCTCTATGTAAGCTACCCACACAACTTGAAATTTCATCAGATAAGTAATAAAGATCACTTCTTACTTCTTCATTCATTGCACTTCTCCACATCTCATGTTCACCTCTCAATCCCTTCTAAAAATTTGCATATGTAACTCCTGTTAATTATATTATTACATTATGTTACTCTTGTAAAAGGAACTATTTAAATTGTCGACCCAACTAAGATCAGTTTTTAAATTGTTGTATTCCATAAACCTATCCATTGCTGCTTGTTCTTCTTTATTCTTTCTAATAGTCTGTATCGTCTTCTTGATATCTTTGAACTGTTTTGCACTTAGTTTTGGACAATCAGGATGAGTCTCCATCCATTTATCCTCTTGTATTAATTTTTCTATAGTGAACTTGTGATGTATAATGCTTTTATATTCGGGAGCTAAAGTGGTTATCTGTAGCCATCTCATTTCTTCATAAGATATTTCTTTTTCACAATGAGGACATGCTTCTTTTTCATGTAGCTCTTTGTACAAATCGAACTGATACTTTCTATGTAATTTTGAGCAGCTATGACATTCATAAAGTGTATTATTGTGAGCCAATTCCTTTTGTCGTTCAATCATCTTCGGTGCAATAAAACCTTGGTAAATAACATAAGCAAAAAACATAAGAGAAACAGGACTAGTAAAGCCAACCCATTATTCATTTTTCACCCCTTCTTATCTAAATAAAATTAGACTTTTATTTAATTGTTATTTAGATTATATATTTGATCTTCAGGAACTCGATTTTTATTTTCTATCGGATATACTGATTCTCCATTTGTGGCAAACACAATCCAGTCAGGATCATTCATGACAATATAAAAACTGTATTTGTACTCATGTATGTCTTCTTCTGTCTCATGAACAAAGAATCCACTCTTTTGATCAAATGTAAATACTGGAGCTTCTTTATAATTTACATCTCCAATATAAATAGCCTTTAACATAGACTGTCGCCTCCTTTTATTTTAAAAAGAGTGTTTCATTATTATTTATTTCATAGTGTGTTTGCAATATGAATTAGCCCAACTTTTCAAAGATATTTGTGACATCCTCGTAATAGCTAATATCAACAGTGTAGACTTCATGGTCAGTATGTTGACCTTCTTCTACAAGCTCATAGTTGTCTTCCTCATCTAACCATTTAACAAATCGTTCGTACTTCCAACCGTGTTTTGTTTCAGTTATTGTAAAATCATTTAAGTTGATGAAACGAGATAAGTTTTCTTCTACTTTCTTTTTTAATTCTTCTTTTCTAGTTGTCCGCCAACCATCCATTACTTTCCATGTTGATGGATTGAACATCATTCTTGAGTAAAGAGATCCTGACCCATCTTTTCTTTTAAAATCCTCGTATACTGTCATATAAAATGTATCTGGATAAACTTTATCCATTCACCTTCACTTCCCTGTTCTAAATTTGGTTCTAATTTCCTTATTAAAAATTTATAATCATACGCATTATTTTTTTAAACTTGGTCATACTATTGACACGAGAGAGGAAAAAGAGGGAAAAGGATGACTTATTGGTTATCCTTTTTGATATAGGTGAATGAAAAAACAAGAATCTTCACTAATAATACTCTGATTTTTTCATCACTCTTCCTCTCTCCTCCACAATCAATGAAACAAGAGATTTATTCAATAATTACTTCCTCTAGGTCATCTAAATCTGTCAAATGGTAAATCTTGTTCAATCCACCTGATACGCAATAAGTACCTTCTCTATGTATAACTGGTTCCAGCCAACAAGTACCATATTCATTAATAAAACGTAACCTATATTCCTGGCCTTCAATTATAAAAATTATCCCTTCAGTATAAATAAATCCACCTCATTTCAAGTAAAATGATTTTATTACAATTTATTTCAATTTTTGGCTGCAATATCTGCAAAAAGAATCATTTTTTGATATTTTCTGCTGACATCTTGAGCAAAAATAATAATTCCTACCTTCGTATTGTCTGCATGTAACTTCTTTTACGTCAGTAAGACTGTTGCCTTTAGTAACTAAAGTCTTACTTGGCTCAATTCGAAACTGGTTATGTTCCCAGTCAAAACCAAGACCTGCATATCTAACAGCACTTGATGCCCTTGCACCCACTGAACTTTCTGAAAGTGTAATTAAAACTGGCACATTTTCAGGTTTTTCATAGCATAAATGCTCTATTGTTGTGTCAATTATTGTTTTCAATTCCATTAAATTCACAAAATCACTCCTTTTTAAGTATATTTCTCGCAATAAACTCCATATTTTATTTAATATCTAACAATCTTCAATTTCAATCCTTTTCTCTTTGCATTGTCTATCATATTCTTTGTTCCACGGCTCACTCCGTCCCAAAAAACTACGCATGCATCAGCATACTCACTCATTTCTTTGTTTCTAATTGGACCTGCTGCTTTCCCATTTTTGTTCCAATCAGCCGGAAACAGTTTTAATGCACATCCTTTTTCTTTAGCAAATCTTTCACCTAATTGATCTGCTCCCCTGGCAGTTCCCGAAATAATTTCAACTTCATTAGGATGTCTACCAAATAAAAAGTGAATTAACTCTCGTTCTAGTAATGGATAATCGTCAAAATCTCTACTACCAGCTACAATAACTTTATACAATTTTACTCATATCCTCATGATGATTTTTAAAAATGTCTTCAAACCTCTTTTTACTTTTTCATCTTTGATTGTGTGTCTTAAAAATCCGATATCACCAAGTGTCTTATAACATGCAATTAGTCTTCGATGAAGAAGGGTATTTACATCTTCCATTTTTAAATTCCTCCTTATAAACCCGGTCTTTTATTTAGTTATATATGCTTACAATTTTTATTCTTATACTACTGCTACAATATTGTTACACTTTAAAGGAAAGGCACTCTCAATAGCCGCTACACATTGTTTAGAAAGCTCAATAACATCAGATAATCTTAAATTTGCCATTCTCATTAAATTCATATAAGAGTCCTTCGTATCACCGCTCACAATTCCATTAATATGAAAATCCCCAACAGACGGTAAATTTTTTCCTACTCCACTCCCTGGAAACAATTTTCCACTGTGGAAAGAGAGTAATCCAATATTTTTTTCACTACTTACACTCGCGTCAATAGCTATTACAGTCCTATTTTTCGGAACCTCCTTCATTCTATCTTCTAAGTTTTTTGCGTGAACAGGATCGTCTATTGTTCCAATTACATTGTCGTAGCCTTTCTCTTTAAGAAACGTTCCAACAAATGGCCCAAATGAATCTCCTATATTCCTGTCTGTCCCTATACAAACGAAAAACACTTCATCATTTATGTATTTACTTAAATCTTTTGCCAACTTATTTGGCTCATTACTATATCTTCCCAGTCTTACACCTTCAAAAATCTCTTCGTTTCCTGCCATCTCTGATCTTCCTCCCTTTAATTAAATAATTGTTTTATGTTATTTATGTTATTTATGCCTTATGCTTGTTTTTTGTTCTTTTACAAGACTTACCAACCTCACCACACATGACTCGGCTAATCTCACCATGCTAAAATTTATTTGAGGTGTTAAATATGTTCATTTCTCCAATGCTGCTACATAAATCTAACCTACCATTTGATGACGACTCATGGATCACTGAACTCAAACTAGATGGTTTTCGATGCATTTGGACTAAATTTAATGGCAAAGTAAAAATTTATACGCGACACAACAATGAGATAACTGCAATGTTTCCTGAGCTTCACACTCTTGCTATCCCTGATAATACTATCCTTGACGGTGAAATAGTTGTTACAGATCATCAAGGTAAACCGAACTTTGAGTATGTTATGGAGCGTTTCAAATCCAAAAAATCACAACATAGAATAACATTTTGCGTGTTTGATATTGTTTATTTAAATAAAGATAATCTATGTAAACTCCCTCTTATTGAAAGGAAGGAAATCATTGATAGTTTAATCGCAGAAGATACACAGTTACTCACAAAAGTTAGCTGGCTAAATGGTAATGGTGTTGCTTATTTTGACCTAATAAAACAGTATGACCTTGAAGGTATTGTACTCAAGAAGTCAAACTCAACCTACCAAATAAACAGACGTTCGCAAGATTGGATAAAAATAATTAATTACAAATATGGAAATGTGTTAATCTCCGGCTTGCGAAAGGATAAATTTGGACTTCTGTTGAGTTATGAGAATGGTAAATATGCTGGCTTATTAGAGTTCATGCCACCGCAAAACCGGAAACAATTTTATAGAATCTATAGAGATTACATTATTAAAGAAAATGACAAGTATCTTTACTTAGATCCAAAAATTAAGATAAAGGTCAAGTTTCGTAATTATACAAGTAAAGGTTTGCTTAGAATTCCTAGTTTCGTGGAGTGGGTATCATAACCCCTCACATACATAATAAGTCATTGCTTAAGCCATCCTTACATCAACAATATTTTTTATTGAAATTTCTTCGGTATCTGTATCTAAGATCACACTCAGGTTCTTGGTTATCGGATTAAATTTGTTAATATAACACTTCTTCTCAATAACATTCCCCAAATGATAAATGGACAAATATACAGGAACATAGTCTTCAATGGCAATTGTCAATAAATCATTTATTTCCATCCATTTTTGTTCATCTAAAATTGGCTTATCAATCAACTCTTTACGGGAGTTATGGGAAATAATTTTCTCTGTGTGCTCAGGCAACATCATCCTGCTTGATTCCCACCTTAGATTTTGATTTTTTGTTAATTTATTGATTTTCATATCTAAAGTCTCCTTTATTTATAGTGACCACCAATTTTTGAGGCTCTTTCTGTAGCCTGACCAGCAACAGTTAAGGATGATGCTCTATATAATGCAGTGCGTCCATACTTATCCCAAATAGAATCAATAGCTTTGTTTAATTGCTCTCTACGCAAGTAATTATTAAATAAATCAATCTGATAATTGTCTGCTGGCTGTAAGTTGGAAATACCAACACTTAAACTGCGTATTGGTTCTCCATTCCAAAATTGTAGCAACAATTTGTAAGCCGCATTAAAAATATCCAGGTCATAATTTGTCGGCACTGATAAAGTAATTTGACGATTAAAACCAGTAGGATAATCAAAATCTGCACCTCTGACGCCACAGGAAATTGTTACTCCCATATAGCCTTTCTTTCTGCATCTTCTAGCAACTTCGGTACATAGTTCTAATAGTACAACCTTTATTTCGTCTAAATCCATATAATCTCTGGGCAAAGTCATATGATGGCCAACTGATTTTTGTTGATTATGCGTCTTGACGGTAACGGGTGAATAATCTATCCCGTTTGCTGTTTGCCAAAGGACTTCTCCGTTTATTCCCCATCTTTTCTTCAGTGATTCAACTGGAAATTTAGCCAGTCCTCCAATTGTGGAAATTCCCATTCCATTTAAATTTCGTTTCATTCGACTTCCTACACCAAACATTTTTCCAACTGGCAACTTCCAAAGTTGGTCTATGTTGCTATGATCTAACCGGAATATGCCGTCTCTTTTCTTTTTAGCAAAGTTATCACATGCCATTTTTGCAAGTATTTTATTAGGGCCAATTCCAATCCTAGCATATATCCCCGTATCCTCCATAATTTTTGCTTGGACTTTCTGAGCAATTTCAAATTGATTTCCAAACAACTTTAGACTTCCAGTAACATCCATAAATTGCTCATCAATACTAAATGGTTCAACTAAATCAGTAAATTGCTCCATGATCTCTTTAATCCGTATTGATACTTCAATATATAATTCCATATGTGGTCGTACTACTTCAACATGTGGACATTTTATTTTTGCAGATCCTAAAGTCTCGGCGGTGGTAATTCCATAATTTTTTGCTAATGGACATGCAGCAAGGACAATGCCACTTCTGCGCTCAGGATCTCCCGCAACAATCACGGGCTTATTTTTTAATGAATTATTACAGACTTTTTCAACTGAAGCATAAAAAGACTGCATGTCAACTAAGAAAATCACTTTATTTGCCAATTTTAATCACCTCTAATCGGAACACTTGTTCCCTATATATTATACACGAGGCAAATATTTTTATGCAAGGCGATTTTAACTGGAAATAAAATCTATGTCTTGTTTAACATATAATGACTTTAAGTTACTTATAATGTGTTTAAATTTACCTGCTGTTCAAAATCATTCATGTTTATCATTTTCAATTGTCTTTTCTGGTTCTGTTGATCCTTCATAGTGTATACCTTCACTTTTTAATGCTCTCATAAGTCTAACTATAAATAATTCAGACTCAATATTTTCATCAACATTCATTTCTCCATTAACTTTAAATTTTTTAGATTTCACAGAAACTCCTCCTGTCCT
The DNA here is from genome assembly GCF_047228825.1 of Siminovitchia jepli. Lineage (NCBI taxonomy): Bacteria > Bacillati > Bacillota > Bacilli > Caryophanales > Bacillaceae > Siminovitchia > Siminovitchia jepli. The sequence continues at coordinate 188,172 of NZ_JBFEGN010000002.1, read as the reverse complement.
GTTCATTCTTCAAATATCAGTTTTGTATTATATAATGCATCAACCAATGTTCTCTTCTCTTCTTGATACTCTTGGGTAATTTCTTCCACTTCTTTAGATGTAATAACCCCCTCTGTCCTTCTTACACTTAAAAGATTTATTAATTCATCAATTTTGTTAATACGTTCGACAGCCTCAAATGCATACATTGTCTCTGTTCATCTCCTTTTTCTTTTTAATCAATAAGTTCAAGTAATAAGTTAAAGCTTTTATCTTCAATCTTAATATGTTTGCTTAACATCCACTCAATCTCTTTGTCTATGATTTTCTTAATTCCCCCCAATTCACTATCATCAAGTTCATTAATGTCATCTGCTACTTCTTCAATAAATTCAATTGAATACTTTAATTTTTTTGTCATGTTTATTCTCCTCACCATTAATTATATTTTATAACATTATGTTGTTAATGTAAACAATAATCTTTAAAAAAGGCTTATATGTTTACTCATTCCATATAAGCCTGTGCCATTGTGTCTATATTTTTTATTTAGATGAACCATACAAATCAGCAATTAATGCTATCAGTCCCAATAAAGTACAAATTGCTATATATAACCACTGATTTTCGATAAAATCTCTAATTGCATATGGTTCATCATAGTCATTTGGATCAACCTTAAATAATACTTTGTCTATATAAACTGTTTTTAACCCCACAGTAAATCCTACGACCAACCAAATTATTAAGCTAATTCCAAGATAGTATCCAAAAGTCAATTCCTTCACTTCCTCAATTTTTAAAAGCCAATGTATTTTAAAATTAAGCTATCATCATAAAAATTTGTCCCAAATACTTTCCATTTCATTTAGCCAATTCTTTATATATCCATATTCAGTACAAATTATGTTCAAAATGTCTACAACTTGAGCATATACTTCCGTCATTTATTCTCAATGAATCATTCCTCTGTTTTATAAATTATTCATTTTATTCATTAACTAAATATGCTAACTTAATCATTCTGAACCCTGCTCCATTTGTGAATGAATATGACAAATGTGAATTATCATATTTTAAATCAGATAGTTCACTTGCATATCTTGGGAAAGACTCTCCATATAAGTTTCCGATTATACTATTTCTAGTAATTGACCTTCTTCCCTTTGCTTCGTTAATATATTTGTCCCAACTTTCAACTTCGATTACTCTTGACTGAAAATCAAAATGCCTCTCCATCTCTTCAAGATATATTTGAAAACCTGTATCTACAGAAATATTTGTCTCTATAACTTTCACCATGTTATCACCTTTCATCTCCGAACTGCGAACTACTGTCTTTTCATAAAATCGACTAAATCTCTTTGACTTAGGAAATAAGTCATACCGTTTTCGTCAACAAAATTGTATGTTCCAGAGTACCCGACAAACTTAGCTTTATTTACTTTACAAAATTTTTCTATCATTCTTTTCATTGCACTCACAATTCCCACTCCTTCGAATTTTGTATTAATTACTCAATAAAATTATCCTTTTATCACATGCCTTCATCAATGTGATTAAAATCTTTTGAAGAAGTCATCATTAAAACCTTTACTTATCTTCTTATTTGTCCTTCCAATAATAGAACTGGCAAATACAAACCAAATAATATAAATTGATAGTGAGACAATAGTTGGTAATAATACTAACCACCAACTCCAATCAATTGTTCCGATAAGCTTCAGTACAATAAATACAATTGTTAATATTTCTAAAATACCCATGTGCACACTCTCCTTTAATTTAGTTTATTTATTTTTCTTTTGTATCAACTATTTCTCAATAAAATCCCTGTTTTATCTAATAGCTACTTGCGGTTTAATATGAGTATTCTTCATGCGATCTTCTAGTTCTTTTAACTCTTTGACATATCCTTGTTCAACTTTAGCAAGGATTTGTTTTTCTTGAGAAAACTCATGAGGATCTAACCTGGCATTCGCTAAATTAAGTGCAGCAATAATATCTTTTATTTCCTCACATTTACTTACAGCCTCAAATACATTCATTAACAATCATCTCCTATAGTTTTTTATTAAAAATATTGCATTGGTTATGTCACTCATATTAGTGGCCTTATTAAGAAAGTCAGGTGTAGAGATGTTTTCTTTATTCATCTCCACTTTGTCAAATATTTTCCAATAAAGTAGCACTACCTGCCTTTCTGTTTTAATCTTATTTCCATAATTGTCTAATATATATTTAACTTGCTTTTGAATTTTATTGTTCATGATAAGTTCCCTTTGCTTTAAGTAATTCTTTAATAACTATTTGATGTGCTTCAATCTGTGCCTTTTTCAAGTCATCATTAATAATTACATAATCAGCATATTTTTCATTTTCAATCTCATTCGTTTTTTTCAGGTACTCTAGCCTTCTTTTGATATTTGATTCGTTGTCTCCACGTTTTAACATTCTCGTAGCAAATACATCTAGACTCGGTGGCTTTATGTATATAATCACAGATCTATCTCCAAGTCCTTCTTTTAATGTCTTAGCACCATTAATATCCTTTGTGCAATGATAAGGAGTGCCACTTAACAGGTTTTCAATGGAGTGTTGTGGTGTGCCATACAAGTTTCCCGCATATTCTGTTGTTTCATAAAAAAGACCTTCTCGTTGATATTTAATAAATTCTTCGTGACTGATTTGGTTAATGTGGTATCCATCAATTTCTCCTTCTCTAAGAGGTCTTGTGGTGTAATTTGTCATAAAACTAATAGGAAGAGAATGTTGAATTGATGATTTGCCAGAACCACTGGCTCCCATGAAAATGAATAACTTCATTGAATCACTTCCTTAACCTTCTTTGATAACTCTTACCTTAACGTTGTGTCTTCCTAACTTATATGCCTTACTTTTACTCTCTACAAGAATATCAATTCTGTGATTTTTAATATCACCACCTGTGTCACCAGCCAATGCTGTAAATGATTTATAAGGTGTTTTAATTTCTAATAATGATCCTAGTGAAATTACATTTGGATCAACTGCCACAACCCGATGTCCTTGATGATAAACTGTATTGCTTACATTCCATCCTAGAGCAGTTTTTCCCGTGCAGCCGGTATTACAAAATGCGTCATAGTAAGTTGCTTCAAATGTCATCCATTCTTCTTGATTGTTGTTTTTACTGTTGTCAGACTGAGCAACAGCCTGTTCAGGTTTGCTACTCATTTTTTTAATTTTGTCGTTTAGTTGGTTAATCTCAGTGTCTTTTTTCTTTAACTGTTCTTGCAGATCACTGTTCTTCTTGTTTAGTATTTTCTCACTCTCTTTAAGTTTGTTTAACTCACCTTCTTGCTTCTCCAGTTGGTTGTTTTTATCAAATATTTCATCCATCAAAGACTCGTTTTTTCTTTGTGTTTTTCTTGATTGTTGCTCGGTTTCCTCTTTTTCCTTTTTAATAACATTAAGTTGTCTTTGTTGGATGATTCCACATAGCAACACTGCTATAACCAGCGATATAACAAGAAAGTGTTTTTTATTGTTTTTTATTTTAGGTAAATTCATAAAGTTAATACTTCGACTATTACTAGCTGAATAGTGTGTACATCTAGCAATCAGTCCAAAGCTACCATCCTTTCGTTGTTAGATTTATTTACACTTTTGCTCTTTCTGATTGGATTCCGATACTGCCATCTGAGCGTACTTCTGTGATCAAATTGACCGTGTGTTGGCCTTTTGGTGCTTTTAAAACAAATTGATCTCCACGTCTAAATCCACGCATTAAGACTAAATTTCCACGACTCCACCAAGATTTTTCTTCGATTTTTCCATTAATCTTGATTTGTTTATCATAATGAGCGAACGATCCTGCGTATGTCTTCGCTAACACAATCCCTGTTGGAGTTAAAACTGTAATAGTATGAGAGTTTTTATTTTTATCTATTACCGTACCGACAATTGTGTGCAATTGATAATCTTTAATTATTCTACCTTGCCATTCACGTTCATTGATCACAACAGGTTCTTCAGGCAATTCATTAAAATCGCTTATCCCATATCGCTTATAATCAATATCTTCGAGTTCATGTTTTTCACTGTAAAAAGAAACTGAGTCCATTTCCCAACTTTCTTTAGTACCTTGTGCGTGTTGATTCCACAACTCATGAAATTGGGCAATGTTAAACCGTCTCACAAAATCTTTGTCTTTTAATAGTTCCATCAAGGGAGCCATTTTTTCTTTGTATTCTTTTTCAAATTTCTTCTCATCGACTAAGATATGATTACCTAAATAGTCATGAATACATTCATCTGTAAACTCATTTTGGAAGAACTCCTTAGCGAAACTTTCATTGAGAATGAGTATCCTATTCTTTGGCTTATCAACTTTTTGATGAACATGTTTCTTGATGTAATTTCTAAAGTTATAATACTCCTTAAACTTATTTAACTCAGGCGTATCAAGTAGTCCTAGATTAATCACTCTAGAAAGATTCTGTCCATTAAGTGAATCCTTTACATCAACTTCTTTGACCAAAAATTGTTTCATGATTTCAATAGGTGTATCGAATTCATTGAAACACCCTGCCTTAATTAACTGTAAAATATGTTGACGTTGGATTAATTTAGTTTTGTATAAACGCTCATAGAAATCTTCAAATGACGTGTATGGACGATTGGTAATGATTGTGCGTACTATGTCGTCACCGATACCTACGATGCCTTTTAGTGAATAAATGATACGATTATTATTAATATCAGGAGTAAAATCAAAGTTTGCACTATTAATTAAAGGAAGTTCAACTTTTACATCGTAACCTTTAAGATCACCAATAGCCGTAGCGATTTTTCCATAATCTGTACTTTTAGTTTTTTCTCCTTCTTCAACCTCTGTTGATCCACTATTGATTGTAAGACAAGCTGTGTACCAAATAATAGGTGAATAGTCTGCACATATTAGAATATTCTGGAGTCCTACAACAGAATATGAGATCGTGTGAAGCACACTAAAACCATACCCTCTCATTCTCCCTATTTGCACATTCCACACATAATCAAGAAGTTCTTTTCGTGTTCCTAATTTTTTACCACCTTCATAAAACTCCTTCTTTGCTGATTCATATGCCTTTGGAGACTTCTTGGCAATTGATTTCCTAAGCCTGTTCGCTCCTGCTACTGATAGACCAGCAATCCTTTCATCCATAGCAAGGTTCATTGCTGTCTCTTGTTCAGCAGCAACACCTGCAATATGTTGGACATGTTCTTCCATAATCGCAATATCTTCTTGATTTAAGCCCCATTTTTTCATTTCCTCGTACCATGTATCAATGTTTTGCTTATGCTTAACAAAGGCATCAATTGGAGACTCGCCATCTTCAGTCATCAGTCTGACTAAACTGTTCACAGTAGCCATTTCAACGAGATTAGAAGGTTTGGCCTTGTATAACGCCTGTGTCATTACACTAGTATCAAACTGAAATAAATCAGGAATTTTTCCACTCGAAAGCCACTCATAATACTCTGGTTTATTTAAATTCATATTGTCAGGACTAAAGTATTTTGTGAATGTTTTTCTGAGTGTTCCTTGCCATTCAATTAATCCTTCATCTAACATTATCTCCATAGATTTTTGAATCTTTGAGATGTTGTTGACACCCAAAATATCGTATTTAATATTTCCGCAGTATTGAGCATCATCGAGTGAATACTGAGTAATAAGAGTTCCATTTGGTGCTCTCATGAATGCGCCTGTTTTTAGTAAGCTTTCATCACCGACTAGCACTCCACCAGCATGGATACTTCTCTTATCACAAAGACCTTCAATTTTTTCTGCAACTTCACGTAGTCTTGGATATTTTTCAATTTCACGAATAAACTCAGGAACCTTTTTGCGTCCTTCTTCTTCATTCCCATATAAGCAATCAGAGATTGAATAGTTTTGACCCCTGCTCACTGGTATTAAAGAGGCTATGTAATTTGCAGTTTCAAGATCAATCCCTAAACCACGACAGGCAGTTTTAATTGCTGATTTTGATCCAGTTGTTCCAAATGTTGCTACTTGTGCAACCCTATCCTCACCAAATTCTTCTCGCATACGCTGAAACGTGTGTGCACGTTTTTCAGGTGATTGATCAACGTCAATATCAATGGCTGAAATATCCCCTCGTGACTTATGCAAATGTCTCCAATGAGGCATTTCAACACCCATCTCTAAAGGATTAATCATTGTTATCTTCAATAAATAACAAATTAAGAATCCAGCAGCACTACCCCGTCCAACGCCCACTACACTTCCTTCAGTTAGACTATCGTTTCCACATTCATCTGCCCACATTAGGCTAACAATTTTTTGCATAGTATTGTAGTAACTGGACATTGACTGTCCTAATTCTTGGGAGATATGCCATATTTCTTCAAGCTCTATGTTTATTCGAGCAAGGACTTCGTGAAATTTTTCCTTTGACATTTCAGGTGAGTAGATTAATTCAATAAACCCTTCTTCAATTAAATGAAGAAGATAGCGATCTTGTTCACTTTCAGATTGACTAATTAATTTAATATATTCATATTGTTCATATCCTGGCTCAAATAAATGCTTTAATTTAAACTCAGGCAGCTCTATACGTGGAATGATAGTTGGGTTTTCTAAGCTATAATCTTCACACATGTCACCAATTTTTAGAGTGTTTTGCATAGCTTCATCAATAATTTCACTATTTAAATAAAAAAGTTTCTCGTAAATTTCTTCTGTTGTGTGAAGATACGTGTTAGCGTAGAAGCTTGCAACTTCTCTTTCACCTTCTTTAGCATTTAAGAAAGCTTCATGTATTGGTGCGTCTTCGGGTCTCAGGTAATGTGTATCTGATGTCAGAACCAATGGTAAATTTAACTCCTGTGAAAACTTAACTAGCCATTCATTGACTATTTTCTGTTCTCCATCTGCACCAGGTTGTAACTCCAAAAAGAAATTTCCTTTTCCAAAAATATTGGAACACCACCTGAGAAAATCACGGGCTTTATCATAATCACCATTTAAAATATGTATTGAACTTTCCGAACCGAGACAAGCACTTGTTCCTATAAGTGTATTAGGATACTTTTGCAATACTTCTTCTAATTGCTTCTTTGTTGTTGGTGTGCGCTCCATGAGTCCTGTATAAAATGATTGACTCCAAGCTTGTGAACTTAAAACACGCAAGCACTCATGACCTAATTTTGACTTACTTATTAAAAGAAAATGGGGAAATTTTGTTTCTCCTGATTTGTAATTGTCCCTTACTTCTTCTAAGGAATTTACAAGGTATATTTCGTTCCCGTATAAAAGGCGGAAGTCGCTTGGTATTTTTTCTTCTTTTTTAAATTGTTTTACATACTTATCTGCGATGGGGTGAGCCGAAATGCACTCATGATCCGTAATACACACACCCTTCTTCCCCAATTTAGCTGCTGTTAAAATTAACTCATCTACAAAATTGGTGCTATCGAGAAGTCGAATGTTCGATCTATCAGTATGATTATGTAGCTCAATCATGCACAAGTTTACCAATCCTCCCTTCATAGTCCTCTATATACAACCATTTATAGCCCCCAGAAGTCTTTTGTCTACTTTGGTAGATCAATAGTATACCACTAGCCACATGCTCCTCCATATTTTAATAAGCTCTCCAATCTATTCTCCTCATCCTTACAAAACAAGGATGCAGATTAATCTCTACACCCTTTTATTATATGTTATTAGATTATTTATGTCAAATAAAAATTAAAATTTGCTTTTCAATAAAAACGGGTATTGAACTTTCAGTGTGAAATCTTGATAATTTTTCATTCAAAACACCCTATCTATTAAAATTTAAAATGTGTGGTTCGTATGAACTATCAGGGTGAAATTATTTCTATTTAAAATAAGTTATTGTTCCATTAGCATCCATTTGACTTTTAAATCCAAATTCTTCAATCGCTAAATCACTAACTTTAACCGAATCAACACATTTTTCCGAATCATATATATCATAACCATTCATTATTAAAAACTTTTCCATCTCGTGTTCAAGCATATAATGTATCATTGTTTCACCTCGAAGTTTGTTATTATATATTCTTTTCGACTGGACACTTTATCTGAATCCTTGTTTAATGTGCATTTAAGTTCCTTATCAATGAAGTAATATCCTTTATATAGCTCTGTAATTTGAGTATCTTGATTTATACTCAAAATAAATTTACCATTAATGTTTGATAATGTATCAGCTAATTTAATATGGTCTTCAATAGTAAATTCACTTTCGTATCCATATTGGTTTAAATACGGTGGGTCAAGATAAAATAACACTTCTTGGGTTTCTTTAGATGTTTTTCTTTGGTCATACTTTGCTATACAATTTTTCCAATCTAAATTTTCAATCGTAACGTCTTTTAATCTTTCATAAATTGGAGTCATAAAACCTTGAAAATCATCCGTTAAAGAGCAAAGTCTATTTCTTCTTGAATTACTCGTGCCAAACCTTGGATTGTTCATATCTCCACCAAAACAAGTTCTATTTAGGTAAAAAAACCTTACAGCTCTATCCAAATCGGTTAGTTCGCTTACGTTTTGGAGTTTATACTCCATAAAAATTTCTCTTGAAGGTATCAGATAGTTACATTTCTCTTTAAAATTATCAAAATCAATTTGAATTACTTTCCAAAAGTTTATTAACTCTGAATTAATGTCATTTACTACTTCTTGTGTAGCTTTATGCTTGGAGAATAAGGTTGATAATCCTCCACCAAATACCTCTACATAGCACTTATGCTCAGGCATTATTTGGACAATTTCTTTTGAAAGTCGAACTTTTCCGCCGACCCATCTTAGAGGAGTTTTCATCCGATACACCTCCAAACTTCTTCTGTATCCAATCCAACATATTCAGCAAAACAACTCGGACAAAGTTCCATTGTATCTACTTCCTTATACCATTCTGTGAAACAATCACATTTATCGCAGAAGAAATTCTCACCTTTATAGAGCTGTTTTTCTTTCTTTTTTCTAATTCGTTTATTCATAATTCACCCACCCGAACTTTTATATAATTTACTTTCAACCATCTCGAAGAATACGCTTGGAGTTAGTGTTTTGCTATCTGACTCGTAAGTTTCCATTAGACCAAAAAGCCTACATAGGAGCATTGTTTTTTCTTCGTCTTTCAACATTGTCATTTTTTCAAACAAATCATCTCTCACATTTGATTCTCCTCATATTTGTTTAATTTATTTTTAATTTATTTTCACACTGAAAGTTAAAGAAACTACTTGTCTATCTATTTATAAACTTCTTACTCTACCACCCTGAAAGTTGCATACCCATAAAAACATAATTTTATTTAATAGCATCTTTTTCAATTAAGGTTTCAGATGATATATTAATTTTATCTCCTTTGATACGAACACCTTCTTCACTAACATTAATAACTGAAATGATGTCATCTTTACTAGCTTTACTCTGCATCTCCGATGTTAAAGTGTTGATTTGACCTTGAAGGTCGTTAATTTTGTCATTAAGAATATCTATATCAATTTTATTGCCCATTTTTTGTTCCTCCTTATAATTATTAAGTTTAACTCATTAAAACTCTTCTTTTATTTCATTTAATTTTCGTACTGTGCCATTACATTTTCCCTGCGGCTCTTTTAGAACGCTCCCACCATATCCCTTTTGGAACAAAGTTGAATCCGTAAATATCGAAGAAAATATCGTTACTCATTGAAAAGTACGCTTTCCCTAACTCAACAGCATCATAGGTTTCTACTAATTCACCGTTGCCGTTATAAACAAAGACCTTACTTCCGACTTGTTTGGGATTTTTGATACTGTTTTTGATAAAATTATCCAAATCCACAATCTTCACTCCTTCGCTTTTTGTGTCTTATATGTAATAAATCAGAACTTATATCGCATTACTGTTCTTACAGTCATACCTCATCCAGTAATAAATTTTTAAATATCTTTCTCTCGAGTAATTAGGATGCTCAACGTTGTACCACTGGTTTAGCGTTGATGTGCGTTTGCTTGAGTTGCAACTTTTACAGCTCGGCACGCAATTTTTTATGTCTTCTCTACCATCGTGTATGACATGCTCCTTGTGTAGTTGCTGCTTATAAGTTAACCTATGGGCCTCTTCACTCATCCCGCAATAAGCACATTCATGGTTAAAATATTTCTTACAGCGATCCCATTCTTCTTCAGAAATATTGTGTTTCTTGCTATTGTATCTTTGGGCATATAGTTTTAACTTATCTTTGTTGTTTTGTCTCCATCTTCGCTCGTTGCCTTTTAGTTTTTGATTTATTGAAATTTTTCTCAAAGTTTCTTTTCTCTTTGGGGTTTTTGCATAATTGTTATCCCACTCTCTGAACCTTTCTCGATTTGTGTCTCTCCATATTTGAACATTTTCTTTAACGCAATCTTTGCATTTTGGGTTATAGTATGTATAGCTATTTCCATTTTTATTTGTTTTGTTCTGAGAGTAAAATTCCTCTAGCGTCTTTTCCTCTCCGCATTCATTGCACTCTTTTACATCTATTCTTCTCACCTCTCAATATCAATAAAATCAAACATTTATTTAGTGCTCTACATTCCCACTTAATCGACTAATTGAATAGTTCATAATCTCAGTTGCCTTATAAACCTTTAGCAAAGATTCTAGGTAAATACGATGTTCATCTAGCAAGCTTGGTTGTTCGAGAATCCTTTCTATTACATCTATTGCTTCCATAATTGAAGTTGATTCCATTTCATCTCTCCTTTATCAATATGTCATTGTCATTAACACAACAATCTGCCCCACATGAATCAATTGATCTGAAAGCAATCCACCTTTTAAAGCATCCAATTTCTTATACCAAAGTTTATTTGTTGCTTTGAGATAGTCAGCAATTGTATGGACAACAAAAAGCAATATTACATCAATCAAACCAATATCTAAGCCTAATAACACTCCAGCAATTGCAATGCAACCTGTCCAAATCCCTGCGTGTGAAACTAGGATAATATGATTCTTACCTTTCATGTTGGCTAGAAAATCTCCCTGCAAGGGATAATCTGCTAATAAGTGTGCAAACATTAACCCTAAAAATATTAAAATTGTAGTCTCCATTTAATTCCTCCTGTCATTTCTATTGGTTAGCAATAGCCTCAATTTCCCATCTAGACAGCTGCAATATTGATAGAAAATCTTTTGTAGAGTTTATGTAGCCTTGTTTGTAATCAGGATCGTCCACCGCAAACTCGCTATCCCAATCTTCAAACATGTCAATAATTTCTTTTGCTTTTGATTTAGTTAATCGTATATCAATATATTTCACTGTACTCACCTCAATAAAATTCAGCTTTTATTTTAAATATAAATTACATATACTGTTATCCATTCATTTTTTCTCTCTGTGTAAGTGTACTCAACCTCTGTAACTAACAATCTCTTACTTTTGCCGTTTTCATAAATTACTAGAACGTCATCTTTTCTTGGTATGTTGCTGCTATTGATTTCTGCGACTTCCATATCACAACCATCATGATCGAAATAGCCACATGTGCCACTCTTAATACATATAGTAAACATTTAAAACACCATCTCCCCTTCTCATTAAAACTGAAAATTTATTGTATTTAGACCAATTCTTTTATTCTAGGTTCTATTATTTCTCTTATGTACTCAGTGCTTAATTCACTAGCAATATAATTCCTGTTATTAGTTATGCATGAAACTATATCAGTTCCAGAGCCAGCAAAAGGCACATAAACTAAATCGTTTATGTCACTACTCGCTCTAATTATTCTATTAGAGCTTGCTAATGGTTTTTGTGACGGAAACCCCTTTATTCTTTCTTTGCTCATATTATTCCATTTAAACTCCCATATATTTGAAGGAATTCTAGTGTCTCCTTCTTTTGCCCCTTGTCTGGTTGCTTGCTCTCTGATGTCTTCATGGTTAAATTTATAGTTTTTTCTATCATTGACAAAATACAGCAGTTCTTCTTTTTTATATGAGAAGTTTGTTTTTCCTCTAAAACCATACTCTCTTCTCCAATTTATCCAGTTTTTAAATTCAAAATATTTATCAAATATCAGTGCTAATTTTGCAAAAACTAAATTATTTTCTCCAAAACACCCCCAACAATAGATTGAACCATCTGGTTTTAAAATTCTTTTAAATTCTTTGATTCTCTCTTCAAACCATTCTAGATAATGAATTTCTGTACTCCATTGGTTATCCCAACTATCTTTTACAATTCCAAAATACGGAGGGTCAGCAAGTATCAGATCCACGCTTCCTGTAGGCAGCCTCTTCATAGTCTCTAAACAATCTTCATTATAAATTTGATTTAACTTAACCAATATGTCACCTCGTATTAATTTATTTTATATATAAGCTTTCTTGAACCTGTTGTACTACTTGATTCTTTAAATCTTTAAAGCTACTTCTTCCACTATGCAAGTATATGTGCTTGCTGTATAGTTCCTTTGGTACTTCGTATGTATTATCAATCTCGTCTCTTTTGCCGTCAAAGCTTAATAAATAATCAGCGTTTTGTTTTCCTAGCCACTCAAAAAAATTATCATAATCCAACTGACCATAATACATTCCTTTTGTGTTTGCATATGGAGGGTCGAGATAAATAAAATCACCTTCTTTAGATTCAATCTCTTCATAGCTTTGTTGAATAAATTGCACGTTATTCTCATTTAACTTAGTAGACCAGTCAAAGATGATTTTCTTTAATGTGTTAGGTACAATTCCTTTTCTGCTAAAGTGTAATGAAGTATTAAATTCTCCTTTAGAGTTATATCTGATCAATCCATTTGTGCAGGTTCTAGACAAGAACAGAAAGTCGTGAGGATTCTTTTCTTTGTTAAATCTTGCTCTAATTGTGTAAAAATACTCTTTTCTTCTTTCAACATCATCATCTGCATTAAGTTCATTCCATAGTCTCTCATAAGTCTCTAGCAAACTATCTGGGTTGCTTTTAATCTCATTCCACAACGCAATTAGATCACCATTAATGTCGCTGCATATGTATTTATTTACCTTAATATCACTATGTAGTAGGCGGAACAATACACTAGCTCCACCTACGAATGGCTCATAATATGTATCAATTTTCTTTGGCATGAGAGACACAATGTTTTTGGCTTGACTTCTCTTACTTCCACTCCATTTAATTGCTGGTTGTAACGCTGGCAATTAATCACCTCATATTGTTTTATTTTACTTTTGTTGCGATAAAATCTAAAATTTATTAATATGTATTTAATTTACTAATAAGTTGCTAATACGCTCATTAGCATAATTGTAGAAGCTTTCATCTAGCTCATACCCTATGTAGTTTCGTCCTGTATTGACACATGCTTCTGCCAAACTACCTCCACCAATAAAAGGATCAATAACTACATCCCCTACATCACTAGAAAGCTGTAGTAGCCATTCTAAGAACTTAGGGTTTTTTGGGGTTGGATGTGGGTTTCCTTTATTTTGTGAGCTATTTAAAACTGCTGGCGGATATCCATCTGAAACCTTCCACAATACTGGAAACCTAGTTTTGTATTCATTTGTTGGATTGGCATATCTATTTAGTCTTTTACCAGCAGGTTTTTCATTTTTAATTAATTTAGTTTTATTAAAAATTCGTCTTCCCTTATGTGCGAAAATTACCATTTCTATATTGTTAGCAAACGAACCCTTTAGATCACCTAGTCCTCCTGCTTGCATTTTCTCTGCCACAATCAAATTTTTAATATTAAAACCAACTTCTGTAAGCTGTTTATGGTGCTCAGGATATACATCAAACCGTGTAAAGAAGTAGGCGTGTGAATTAGGCTTTAGCAGCTTATAAACTAGTCCTCCGAATGTCTTATAATTAGGTATATCATCATTTACTAATTTACTTTTCTTTTTTAAACTTCCATTACTCTGATAGTCAATACCGTATGGAGGATCGGTTACACATAAATCAATACACTCACCATGCTCTTCATACAGTTCCTTCATGCCCTCTATGCAGTCTACATTGTATATCTTGTTTGTTAGCAATCTAACACCTCTTGATCTTGCCCCTCTTTCCATGCCAATACTCCAACGGATTTGCATTCAGGACACTTTTCTTCTCCAACACTTACCAGTCCATCAAAGTTGCAATTACAACATTTAACGTTATCTTTATACAACTTCATCACTCCTAAAATCAATCTCTCGTTTTCTCTGTTTTACTCTTGTTTACTCTGTTTTTCAAAGCCGTTTTTACGATAAAACGGTGATTTTATTTAAGTATTTAAAAGTCTTAATTTCTCATTTTTCAAGCGCTCAAGTTCTTCTTCAATTTCTTGCAATCTTCTTTTCTTTAATTCTTCGTCATGATCTATGCCCTCTTTAATCCATTCTCTTTCTAGTTTCCACATATCACGCTCAACTCCATCAAATGAATGAGAGGCAACCTTTCTTATTTTAGTCACATAAATACTTGGAGCAATCCAATCACATCCATCGCCACAGCATCTATGTACAGGATCATAACCTTTCATTTCAGGAGTACAAACGCAATATCCCCAATATCTTTCATCCGTAAGTAAATCAATCTTATATTCATGATCAAGTATTGATTGCCATCCGTAATCATTAGAGGGGTCTTCATTATATAAGTTGACTGTAAAAATTCCGTTAGTGTACCCACCAGTTTTATCTGCGTCATAATCAATATCCCAATGATACTTTTCAGTGTCATCAATCAACTCTTTCAATGAAACTTCTATTTGCTTTAAGGTCTCATAATAGGGTATAAATGTTTTTATATTATCTTTGTGACGACTCAACAAATACTCTTTAAATCCTTCAAAGAAATTGCCTTTCATGTGATCACATCCTTGTTGATTTTTATAATGCACCAATAAAGTATCCGACAATCAATGTTGCCAAAGCCAAAGTTCCTAATTTCACAAAACTTGTTATGGTATCCATAAGTGATTCTTTAGGAGTTTTATTCATAGCCTCTTTCATATTCCCCGTTTTCATAAACAAAGCTCTCACAAAAATCACTGCAAACGCACCACCATATCCAATAGATTCAACTGGAACTAGATATGTAACCAGTACATTCCAAACAAACATAATTGTAAATGGTGTCGCTACAAAGGCCAACACGAGCATTAGAATAATATTTATTAGATTGATGTAGTCTTTCTCTTTCATGATATCTCTCCTTTATCCAACTCTTTCAAATGTATAAATAGTATTCAGTGTAGTAACAATTAAAAGATCATCAGTCTCATCAATACTTTCAACAGCACTTGTTCTTAATACACCACTACCATCTACATATTCAATAAGCATACAATAATCAATTTTTAGTAAAGCGATAGTTAGTAAGTGTCCCTTTCGTCTATACTCTCTTTCTGTTGGTTCTCCAGTTTCTCTATTTCTAGATGACTCGTATCTATAAACTCCAGGAATTGAATTCATGGAGTCACCTCCTTTATTTCATATATTCTTTTCGTTTTTTAATTTCGGTATTGCGATAAAACTTATCTTGCATTGTGATTTAAAATCTTTACTAGGCAATATTTATCCTAACTGGGTGCAATGATACACCCTCTATCCTGTCATACGAAAATTCAGGATTACATTTTCTGAGAATGTTGTAACTTCCATTTACATCAGCGTTGATCAATGTTCCGTTTTTACTTTTATATAATCCTCTTTTAACTCGCCTTCCACTGAATTCATAATTACCAAATTTAAATGGGAGAAAATCATTATCTATAAAGCTTGCTGCGCTTGTATATTGCTCCTCAATGACTATCACTTTAATGCCACATTCTTCTCCCTTGTATTTCAATTGATCTATCAGTTTTTCGAATGGTATTTGGACAAATTTTTGATTGGTCTTTCTGCTCATTTTGCTGTTTCTTTGCCAATCTTTATTCCTTCCAATTGCAATGTTGTCAATATCATTCTTCAGGCAATAATTGATAATATGTCTGCTAATCTTATGAAATTGAGTCTCAACAATATTGTTCCGTTTTATGTTTAACTTCTTTATTCTATTGCTGGTTCTTCTACCTACATATGATCTCAATTTTGCCAATTTCTTGTTATAGTATTGATTAATGGATTTTAATATCCTGCCGTTTATAACAATAGATTGCTTTCCTATGTTATTAGTCAACGTAGCAAGATTGTCTATTCCTAAATCAATCGAAAGATAACTGCTGTTTATATTTTTCTTTATTTCTAATTCTTTTCTATACACCACAGCAATTTTATAACATGATCCATAAGGAATGATTTGAACTTGTCTAAACATATCTTTTGTAACACTTGTTTCTATAAAGTAATCTGTTTTAGGAAACTTATATTTCCCATCTTTTAAAGTTCCTTGTTGGTAGTCATAGAACACAATATTCCGTCCATCTTTCTTTTTATACCTAGGCAGTCTCGGCTTTCCAGTATATTTACTCTTATTTTTAGACCAGTCTTTTATAGAAATAAAGAATGATTTCCAATTGCGCCCAAGTGCTATAATAATTTGCTGCGATGTTTTTGCTGGTAATGCCTTAAAAACTTCTTCATCCTTTAGGATTTTGTTTAAATCAAACGCACTAAGTGCTCTGCCTTCACTTATAAATAATTTTCGCATAAGATAGTTAGCATGGTTGTATAAATTCTTTGAGTGAAGACACACTTCATCACAGTAGTTGAATAACCTGTGTTTTTTGTTGATAATATGAATTTCCGATCTAAGAATTTGAATAGCTCTCACCTCCTCTCTGTTATAATTCAATAATTCTAAGTTACTTATGTGGATAAAAATCAAGCAAGCTTTTAAAAAGCTCTTCGCATACATTGACCACAATAGAATTACCAGCCATACCATAAAGCCTAGTCTTTGATCTGTCTCTGCCTTTATAAAATTTATCGTTTACTGCTTTTCTTGCTATTTCATAGTCCTCATCTGTGAAACCCATCAACCTAAAAGCTTCCTTATTGGTCATTTCTCTGATAAAAAGATATTCCCCATTCTCAATCAAGTCTGACTCATCTTTAACCAACCTATAGTTTCCATCGGCTTTAACAGCAAGTTTTAACCCCTTAATGTCAATCTTTGAGGCATTTTCAATTATCTCGCTCAATTCAACAGGGTCTTTGCCATTGAAGACAGCTACCATAAAATCTTTAGGCACTGTAGTAACTGTATTGCTAAAGTCATCTTTTCTAACTTCTAATTTCTGAGGCTGGCCCATGTAACTTCTTGTTCTCAAGCTACATCCTTTAACGACTACAGATGGGATGTGACCTCCTCCTGATGATGTCCTAATAGTAGGAGAATACTCATTAAACACTCTTGCTTTCGATTCTTTAAACCCACCATAAATATTATGTAAGATTGGTAGTGTTGCATCCTCTTCAAGAAAATCCGCTAAGTTTCCTGTGGTTGAAAACGGCTTAGGAAATTCGAATCCTTGGTCAACATCTTTTCTCACGCTTACCACAAAAACACGTTCTCTATTCTGAGGGATTTTGTAGTCCTTGGCGTTCAATACCTTCCAATATGAGTTATAACCCATTCCATCTAATTCTTCTAACCACTTATCAAAGTCAGGCTTAAATTTCTTACTGACAAGATTCTTTACATTTTCAGCAATCATATACTTAGGCATTTTCTCTCTCGCAACTCTCATTGCTTCCCATAGCAGACTTGATCTTGTCTCACTTCCCTCTGAGAATCCTTTTTGTAGACCAGCAGCAGACACATCTTGACAAGGAAATCCGTATGTCATTAAATCAAAATCGGGAATATCGCTCGCTTCAATTGCACTAATATCTCCTAAATTTAACTCTCTTTTTACCCCCTTATGAATGGCGCAATAGGCTTCAATTGCATATTCATCAATCTCGCTAAAACCAACTATATTGTAATCTGCCCCCAGGTTAGTCAGGGCCTTCTCAAATGATCCAATCCCGCTAAACAGGGAGAGCACTCTTAGTTTTTCTATATTAATCACCCTCAAATATAATTATAAGTTGCTCTTGAAGAGCTGTTTAACAATTTTTTCAACAACATTCAGACTCATTGCATTCCCCATGAGCCTATAGGCTTGTGTGTTACTTACAACAAATTCATATGTATCAGGCAAACCTTGCAATCTTGCACACTCTCTCGGAGTTAGTTTTCTAAGATTTGTTTTATTTTGGGGTCTATAGTCAGTGTGATAATAATTACTGATTCCTGCTCTGTGCATTTTGTGCATGGTTGCAAGCAGAGGACATGCAATCTCTAAATCAGTCTTCGGCTTATGTTTAAAGCTCTTAGTGCCAGTTCCCATTGCATAGTTGTACATTTTTTCTGATAAATAGTATTTATCATCAACCTTATTTTCTAGTAAATCAAAGACTGTAATTGTTAAACCTTCCTCTTTTGGAAAAGTGTAATTAAACTCCCCTAAATCTTTTCTTTGTCCTACGACATAAATTCTTTGGCGTGTTTGAGGAAGTCCATAATCAGCAGTGTTCATCAATTTAAATTTAATGTTGTAGTTTTCTCCAAAGGACTGCTTGACTATTTTCCAATCTTCTCCGCCATTTGAGCTAAAGAGGTTTCTTACATTCTCGAAAATGAACCACTTAGGTTTCTTGTGGTTTAGTATTCTCAAATAGTCATAAAACAGTTTTGACTCTTCTCCTTTTAATCCAGTGACACCATTTGTGTTATTGGCTATACTGATATTTTGACAATTATGAACTATTAAATTGTAAACTGTATAAGAGTTGTCATGTTCAACCTCCATGTTGTACACATAGCCATCATAAGGAATTTTTCTTTTTTCTTTAAATGGAATCCAAATAAAACCATTCTCATAAAACGCCTTATCTTGCTTACTTGTTTCTTGTTTAAATCTCACTATATATCCGGGGCTTTGATTCACAACTCTCCCCTCAATAACTGTTGTTGATGGGGGTGTATACTCATACAGCGAACAAGGTCTTTTATATGCTTTATTAACACACGCCTGAATTCCATACGCTAGTTCTTTACTTACAGTTGTAGCTGAAATGTGTTTTTCTTTCTTGCTGCCATCAGCGCTAATATAGCCATCCAAAAAAGATTTAAGTAAATCAATAGGCAAGTTAAAAACATCGGATGTTAACTTTTTATTTTTGGCTCCTTTTCCAAACTGCTCTAGATACTTAAAAAGCTCCAGGTTTGTAATTTGAAATTTATATACTGTTCTTTCTTCTACTAATGTATAATTAAATAAATCATCTAATATAGGCTTTACTTCATCAATCTCACTTTTTGCACAACATAATACTGTTTTATATATAAATGAATTTTGTCTATTCTTTCTTTTATGCAAGGACAGCCACCCGTCTCCTATGAACCTGCCTACAAACCACCAAAACTTTTCATTTGATAAGTCTAAGTTGTTACGAAGTTTATTTGTGAATTGATTCTGTTCGTATACAACTCCACTCCAATTTGGTATTTCAGATTTATTATTTATTGCAACTCCTATATAATGATTTTCATTTAATTCATTAGTGTTAATCCATTTTGGTTCATGAAATTTTCGTTCATATGTACGATTAGTATTGTTCCATTCTGTGTATCTTTCCCTAGTATAAAAAGGATGCTCCTCTGTAACCTTAAATCCATGAGTGCCAAAGGTTTTCACCTCGTAGATTTCTTCAGTGTACTTCATCATAGGTATAACCACTCTTTGAAATGTGTTTGAATGTGTGAGTACACGGTCTCCTTTTTTAATATCTTCTATCTTTTTATAACCTTTGTCTGTCATGACTAATGTTCCTGCTTCAAAACAAGGGCTTCCACCGATAACTAAATCAAAGTCAGGAAGCTCCTTTTCATTAATCTCAGTAATACTTCCGAAGTTTGTTCTCCCTGGAAAATTTGCGTTATAATTCTTAATGGCATATGGATCAATTTCAGAGTAGCCAATGCATTCTCCACCATATCTATCCAGTGCCATACCACCAACACCACTACCAGCAAACAGTTCAAAATATGTAAATTTCATATAGTTCTCCCTTGTATAATTTTAAGTTACTCTTGTTGAATTAAAAAACAAAGCCTACATTTTTCAGTTCTTTAACCTGCAACTCTTCAATCACAAACTGATAAGACTTCCTTCCTTGCCAATTGTTCTCCTTCACACTTCCGACAACATCTAACGTAGCCACTTTATTCTGTCCTATCAGTTTATTAATCTCTTTGTGTCCATTGAATAACACGTAGTCAATTCCATTAGCTGTCCATTTTGTGTATTCACTTGACGCACTCTTATAGATTGTGTTTGTATGTAATTCCAGATCTTTGATTGCCAGTTTAGGCTGCTCAATTCCCTTTCCCCATATACAGTCATATTTAAGAATCTCTTTAATTAAATCTTCTCTCAGACTGCTACTTTTTAGAGCGAAATCAACTAAAATATCAATTTCTTCATTTAGATTAATATTTTTAATTAATCTCTTTAACTCCTCAAATCTTTCAGGCTCAATCTCAAAACCTGATGCCGATTCATGACCTTCGATAAAATTAAATATATTCAATTCCTGCAAAAAGGTTTTAGTATTGTTCATCAATCCCTCATAACCACGCATTGATCCTGATAACTTGCCTTCTTTGTTTTCTGAAAATATAAGCACTGGCTTTCTATATTGCGATACTAAGTTTCCTGCAATTAGTCCCGACAACTCTTTATCAAAATTCTCTAATTTTATAAGAAGAAAACTTTCTACATCTAATCCATCGGCTTCAATTTGTTGCTTAATTTCTTCCGTCCACTTTTTACGAAGCTTTGCTTGTCGAGCATGAGCGTTTTTGCATAGTCTTGCAGCTTTATATGGTAGCGTTTCAGTTTTCTTTGTTCGCTTGTTGAAATACTTCTCTTCTCCACCAAGAAGAGCAAGAGATCTGAAGACACAATGCTTTTCTTCTTGTTTTCCAATTCGTATCATTGCGTTCAATTTAGGGGCAATATCAAAACTAATATGTACTGGATATATTTTCTTCGCTTCTGTGTTTTGTTTAATTAGCTCTTTTAGGAACGGATTTCTGATGTTTTTTAGTCCTTTATAGACCAAATATCTTGTCTCTAAAGATGACAAATCCATTGAATCAGCTACAATTCCCCATGCAACCAAATCCAAGTAGTTATCTGCTTCACTAGTTCCATAAAAATTATCTAATGCTTGCAAAAACTTATAGGTAATTCCTGCACCAGAAATTTGTTTATTATGATACTCAGGGCTCAATTGATTGTTTACTACAACAGCATCCTTAGACTCTTCTGAAACGCTGTGGTGATCCAAAATAATTGCATCAATATTCTTTTCTTTAAGTGTTTTATGTTCTTCAAAATTATTACTTCCAGCATCAGGAACGATTACCAATCTTGGATTTACTTTACTAATCCACTCCATAGCCTCTTTTGTGAGTCCGTGTTCTTTGCCAGGATGGATATAATATTGTACATTTAAATTACCATCCAAGTTTCTTATGTATTGAATTAACATTGAAGCAGATGTGTAACCATCGCTAGTCGCAATCGGAGTCTACGATGACTGCGATTGCCGAACCACCCCCTCTGTGCTTATTGAATAATTCCACAGCTTTTTCAATATTTTTCAACTTATTGTAGTGAATCACATCTTCTTTCGAAGGATTCAAAAACCTTTCCTTATCCTCAATTCCTCTGTTCTTTAGTACTGTTCCTAAGACATCAAATAAATTATTTTCTCCAATAATCTTATAAATGAATATCAACCCTTTCTCTTTTGTTCTATATTATTATATGTATTTAAGTTATTTTTGTAAATATAGATGATACTTCAATATTTTCCATGCGACTTCATGTACCCAAGAACCCATATACAAATCAAAACCAGTCTCACCTGTAAAACCTTTAAATTCCTCTGCAAACTCGCATTCTGAAGCAATATCGGGATATTTTTCCTGTAATTCAACTAATTCATTACACCAACGGTCATATATATGATCTGATATTACACTGTTATTTAAATAATAGTATATATAAGAGTGAACAATGATTTGTCTTCTTCTTTGTTTTATTTTTTCTTTGACATTTTGTATTGAAACCATCTCCATATTAATGTGTTACATTGTGCTTTACTCTATAAAGTTCAGCAATATCTAATTCCAACAATAAAACATTAACAGCTACAAACTCCTCTTCATCAAGTACTTTGCCATTTGTTGATAAATCTCTTTCTAGTAGTTTTTCAAGAACCTCACAGCTTTTTTGAATATTCTTGCGATTCATGATGTCACCTCTTTCAATTTAATATTTGCTTTAATCCACTTTTGTTGTGTCGTTTAAAATTAAAACACTCATTTTATCGCTTAAAATAATAATTTGGCAATCTTTCTCCGCATGTCTTTACTTGATCAGAAAGAAGAAAATCTTCTTCGCTACTTACTTTAGTATAAGCACAATAATATACAGGAGTCTTACAAGGATACTCATTGCCACTATCATCTATTGACTTATCATCAACATATCCAATAATTTTGTAATGCGGACATTTTTTAGTTTTAATTATTCCATTTTCAAAATACCCAGTTATTTCATAGCAATAGTCAGTGTCTTTCGGAATGAGCTTTTTCTTTTGTCGTTTATTCATACTACACCTTCTCTCATTTAATCTGCGAGCTGTTCGGTTAAATTAGTTCTAATTTTGTAAAATCATCTATACTTTTTAACTCGGTCACTTCTGATTCGACCTCGCTTTGATAACCGTCAAAGTAATCATAATAAGAGTAAAACCATGATTTGACATGAGCCATAAAATAAGATTCTTCTTTACCACCAAAATCCAGGTAGTCTCTCAAGGTGTATTCAATATCACAGAATATTTCTGTACCCTCAACATCGTTGTGGATAAAATCAAGAAGCTCAATACAGGTGTTCCCATCATCATCCTTAAACATATAAGCTGAAACAATCGCATGAAATGGCTTGGAATCCTTGAGTTTTGACTGACCAAACAATATCTAAAACCTCCTCACTTCACAGTTTGTATCATCTAACATTAAACTCGTTTCCCACAAATTAAACACTCTGTATGTGAAGGTTCTTTCACATATTCTTCTCCCGCAATTGTTGTCCATATTTCATCAGTTACCGGATGATGACATTTTCCTGATTCTATAAATCGCTTATATCGTTTTCCCTTGCGCTCGTTTTCATACTTGCAGCGTGGGCAAGTTAGATATTCATAAGCAATAATCTCATCATAGTAGTAATCTTTAAAAACTACCCTTTTCAGATAATACACATCACCTTTTGCAAATGATTTATTGCAGCATGTACAAGTTCGTTTTAATTTACGTGAAGCAATTTTACGTTTCATAGACTTATCCTCTACTTTTCTATTAAATCCTACAATTTATCTCAATCTATTTTTACTTTTACTGTGAATTTACTGTCTTTAAGTAGCCTTCTTATCTCATCTTCTTTAGATTTTCTTACAATCTGTTTTTCAGTTAGCCCCAACTCTTTCTGAACCATATGTACAACCTCTTCCTCTAAAACATTTTTATTCGATAGGTGTGCTAGAACATCATCAAGAAATTCATCTCTATTTCTATATGTATCTCCTAACCACCAAGTACTACAAAGCACTCTTTTCACTTTAGTCTTAAAGAATTTGTTGGGCTTTTTAAATTTAACCACCAGGACGAGTTTCTCTACTGAAAGAGAATCGTATTGATACTTCACTTTTGCATCGGCTAGTATTTCCAAATAAACACCTCCTAGTATTTTTAAGAGTCCTCTCACAGTACAAAGACTATGAGAGGATATATGTATTTAATTACTTTTTATCGTCAACAATTAATCCGCCACTACCTTGAATAGTAATCCACCCATGTTTGTTTCTCGCCTCAAGCTCTTTCAATTTTAAAATCTCAGGTGTAACAGATTTACTGATAGTAGCATTTGCTTTAGCTTCTGCTTCTGCTGCGATAACCTTTTTCTGGGCTTCCCCCTCAGCAACTACTTTCTTTTTCTCAGCTTCAATTTTTTCATTCTCTAATTGTTGCTTCTTAAGTTCTAACTCTTGTGCTGCCTTTACACGAGCATCAATTGCCTTTTCTGTTTCTTTGTCTAATTTAGGTGTTCCAAGTGTTACATTGCTTACAATAAATCCTAGTTTTGAAACATCCTCGGCCATTACTTCAGTTACTTTTGCAGAAGCTTCAGTTGTTTTTGTCCCATAAATATCTAATACACTATAATTTGAAACTGTCGAACGTGCAGCTCTAAATAGCTTATTGTATAGATATCCTTCTTGAATCTGTTCAACATTTTGTGATCCTAGCTCCTTAAAGATTTCTAACACTTTTGAACGATCAACTTTCATTTCATAGCTTGCTGGCATCGTAACTGTTTTACCGTCTTTTGTTG
Organism: Siminovitchia jepli; assembly: GCF_047228825.1. Taxonomy (NCBI): domain Bacteria; kingdom Bacillati; phylum Bacillota; class Bacilli; order Caryophanales; family Bacillaceae; genus Siminovitchia; species Siminovitchia jepli. Next base: position 163,736 of record NZ_JBFEGN010000002.1, on the reverse strand, counting down.
TAACAGTAACTTTGTTTTTCAAGATTGTGATACGTGTAGGATATTGCTGTGTCTTCTCAAACAGACCAACCAAATGCCATCCAGGATTCAATACTTCTTTTGCTCCTCCTGATGGTGAATAAACTACTGCAACCTTTCCTTCTGGTACTCTTTCCACAAAAATAAATAGTCCAATAATCAACAATAATACTCCAATGCCTGTTCCAATTAATCTCAATATTCCCCTTGTGCTCATTTATCTTATTCCTCCATATAATTTTATTTTGCTTTTGTTATTCTTTTTTAAAAGCTTCATCAATTCTTTTTGCTTCGCTTTTACCAAATCTCCTTATCCATTTCATTAAAGGTATAGCTAAGTATGTAATCATTAAAGCTAAAATAATAATAGATAAAAGCAATCGCAGCATAATAATCACCACCTTTTGCTATTTATTTAATTATAGAGAATTGCTTTTTAACCATTCTCTTGCAGCTTCATCAATCTTATCTTCGTCTTCAATATATGTTGTTGGCCTTACTCCTCCATTAAATAAATGTTGAACAATTTTACTTCCAATGAAAACACCTAATATTAATCCAATTAACAAGCTTGTCAACAGTTCCATTAATTGCTACTCACCACCTTTCTCTAAGCTCTACAGTAGCTTCCCTATAACAAATCCTAAAGTACACATTATTATTCCAAAGAGTCTCATATCATTCGCAGTAAACTTTTCCAAATTTTCCACCTCATTTCTCATTAAAAACCAAATTTTATTGAGTTTGGCATTTTAGTGAATATTCCACATTTCGCAGATATGACTCCACGAATTCAATAAATGTAGTATTAAGTTTCTCTTCAAGATTAACTTCTACGAAAAAATCCCCCAGGAAATTCAATAATTCATCGCTTATTCTCATATTCTTTCCTCACTCTCTGTATTTCTAGAATTTTATTTCCTTGAAGTTTACTCACTGTATTCATGGTTTTATGGCAAGATGGACAATATAAATCGCAGAAATCCCTTAAATCATATTCCCACTCACCAACATCCATACTGTACTCACTAACTATATGCCATTCATGAGGGCATTGAGATTGAATCAGTTCTAACTCTCTCGCTTGTCTTTTTAACTCTCTTTTCTGCCTCCATTTTTCAAACATTACTCCATTCCTTCTTTGATTTCTCTTAATTTATTATATATATCAATAGTCTCTTCTTTATTGTCTGTGCAATAAAGTTCATCCATTGCGGATTCTATATGCTCAATGGCTCGCAAATAATTGTGTGGTACTCCTTCAAACCCTAAGCTTTTTTTACAATCGTCCATAATATTCATTAGTTCTTCAAAGGCAATTTCTTTATTAGCATAACTGTCTCTTAAAGCATATTTGTACCAGCTCAACTCATATCCAGAAGACTTATGTATAAAATTAGGAAGTTCGCAAAAATCATCATCGTCTCCCCAGTAATATGGCATGATAATAAAAGTGTCATTTTCAAAGTACTTTGTGTTTCCATATTTAGATTTTAACTCTACAAATTTACCATTATACTCTGACTCATCTAGTTCAGGCATACCATACCCGTTAAATCTCATATCATAAAGAGCTGAATAAAAAGCATCCTGCCAATCACGATCAACTAAGTATTTCCCTCTTGAATTGCCGAATATTAAATTTCCCAATTCCATACTATTATCTCCTTATAGTTTATTTCATCAATAAAAGATTTGTTTTATTCAGTTGGAAACAGACCAACGATATCAGAATATTTTACTAACAACATTTGTTCGCTATCTTTATTCCAAAAGGCGTTTAGACTAGTTGAGTTTGTAGAAAAATTTTCGCATATGCCAATGAACTTACAGGTTTTTTCACTGTTTGGTTTTTTATAATAAACTAAATACTCTTTGTCTCCTATGTAATACGGCTCTCTCTTCATGATTTTCACCTCGCACTTCAAGATAAAAAGATTCTTTCATTGTGATTTTAAATCTTTATTAGGCGATATTTATCCTAATTGGATGCAATGATACACCCTCTATCCCGTCATATGAAAATTCGGGAATACATTTTCTTAAAATGTTGTAACTACCGTTTACATCAGCATTTATAAGTGTTCCATTCTTGCTTTTATAAAGCCCTCTTTTAACTCTTTTTCCACTGAATTTATAATCTCCGAATTTAGTCGGAATAGAGTCACTGTCTATGAAACTTGCAGCACTTGTGTATTGTTCTTCAACAGTTGTTACATTGATTCCACACTCTTCCCCTTTATATGTTAACTGGTATATAAGCTTTTCAAATGGTATTTGAACAAATTTCTGATTGCTTGTTTTGCTCATTTTAGCCTTTTGCTTCCATCTCCCATTTTTTCCAATCACAATATTATCAATGTCATTCTCTAGGCAAAAGTTAATAATGTATCTGCTAATCTTATGAAAATGCGTGTGAACGATATTATTTCTCTTCAAGGATAGTCTTTGTATTCTCTTGCTGGTTCCATTGCCAACATATGACTTCAACCCAGCCAATTTCTTGTTGTAGTATTGATTTATGGATTTTAGTATCCTACCGTTTATAACAATTGGCTTAAGTCCAATGTTACTTGTTAACGTAGCAAGATTGTCTACTCCTAAATCAATTGCTAGATAATTATCATTCATATCTTCTTTTTGATTTATTTCTTTTCTATATATCAGAGCAATTTTATAGCATGATCCATAAGGAATTATCTGCACCTGTCTAAAAGATTTCTTTGTTATTCCTGTTTCTATAAAATGGTCTGATTTAGGAAACTTATATCTTCCCTCCTTTAACGTTCCTTGCTGATAATCAAAGTAAACTATGTTGCGCCCATCTTTCTTTTTATATTTTGGTGGTCTTGGTTTACCCAAATATTTGCTACTGTTCTTGCTCCAGTCTTTTATCGCAGCAAAGAATGATTTCCAATTGTTGCAAAGTGACATGATGACTTGCTGCGATGTCTTTGATGGAAGTTGTTTAAACACATCTTCATTTTTTAAGAGTTTATTTAGATCAAAGGCAGATGATATCTTATTCTTTTTTATAAACTCTTGTCTTAAGATATAGTTAGCATAGTTATAAAGATTCTTCGATTTAAAACACATATCTTCACAATAGTTAAAAAGTCTATGGCTTTTATTGATAATATGTGTTTCCGATCTAATAATTAAAACACTGAACCCTCTCACCCCACTCCCTATAAAAGAAATAATTTATCTCAAATCAATTTAATTATAATGAATGCCTCCGTCTCTACCACTGGTAATATTGATTTCATTTATTAATTTTAAATCAACTAATTTTTTCTCGATCTCTTCCAAGGTATCTCTTCTACCTTTACGATAACTGCTCTTTTTAGTTGGATATTGAACATTCAAATTGTAATCTGCTAACCAGCTAATAAATTCATCAATTAATTCTTCTTTTGTCTTAGGATACTCATATCCTTCAATAATATATTTTGCTAATGTGAACGTGTCAATGTTGTTTAAGTACTCGCAATCATTACTCCATTTATCAAAATGCTTTGGAGCGTCCAATACTCCTTCTAGACCAAACTCTTCTATAGCAGCGTCAATAGCTAAACCTAATTCTCTACTCACCTTCCACTTTTTCATTTTCACCATCCTAATAAAATAATATGCTATTCTTAATCCCTGCTTCCTCTGGTAGGCTGCCTACTTCTCCAATCTTTAAACAAGCCATAATACTAGTTATCTCTTGTAATGAAACACTGGTAGTATTTCCTTCCTCTAAACTACTATAAAAATCAACTGCATGTTCCCTATTCTCAAACTCCATTGAATATTTTTCGTTCCCATCATACGTAAATTCAACTACATATTTTGTGTTATTTTTGTTCATCTCTATCCCTCCGTTTATAAATAAAAGAACTCATTTATTATGTTTTTTATATCACTCATCAATTTCCTCTTGGTTTGAAATATAGTATTCACGAGCAGCGTTTTTAAGTTTATCTAATGTAGCACAAAAATCATTAAGCTCCTCTAAGTCATAAAAATATTCTCCGTGATCTATAAGGCCACTAATTTCATAACCTAGATTAATTACTAATCTTCTTAATTGTTGGTTGTTTTTTGCTTCAACATCCATAATACGAGATTTCTCCTTTCTTGCATTTATTCCACTAATTCTCCCAATGCTTCTTCACTTGTTTATATTCAGGCTCATATAAATTGCCATTGTAAATTGCTTCCGTAAAATCCTCTAGTGATTCTATCCGGTTACTATGCTGTATAATTTGACTAGGGGGATTTGGATGTTCATCACATGGGTAAACAAAAACTTGATGCGATCCTTTCCAGGCAATCCATTCACAGTTGTTAGCACCGAACCAAAAAGCATTTATAGTGTCGCTCCACTCTCCCAGTAGCTTTTTATCTTCCACTATCTTCACCTACCTATTGAAATAGTAATTTCATGCTAAATCTTATGCATTATAAGAACATCTTGTTGATGTTTTGGTCTATCATCCTCTATGCGATATAATTTATGAACTCTTGCTTTATCTCCTTCATCGTCAAGAACAAATACTCTTGATTCTGGATTACGAATCTCTAATTCTGCAATTAGTTCTTTAACCTTCATTTTTCTCACTCCTAGAATTTCACAATATATTTGTACTTCTATCTATTCTTGCTGTTCTCAAGAACATTCTTGACGAGACTCGTTGCTTTATCATCTACAGCCATGTAGTACTCAGAAAACAATCCAACTTCACTACATAGCTCCTTGGCTTTTGCTAGACTAATTTCACCATTATAGGATAACTCCAGTATCAGTAATAGTTTTATTTCAAGATTAACTTCTGGATCTTCTATAATTTTACATTGTGCATCAAATAATCTATCAAGCAAAGACAATCTTCCTTTCTGATAAAACTGTGTTTTTATTTGGTCAGTCTATTTCACCATCATTAAACCTCTTGGCGAACTCCTCCGCCTCTTCTACCGTTTCAAAGGCATCAAGCTCCCAATCAGAGTCTCCACACTGCTCACAATACAATTCTTCGTATTCTTTTTGATCAAACGATACATAGGCTTCACCTGAAAGATGGGACTCGTAAACGTAGTACACACAACATCGCTCCCTTTTATTATTTGACTATAGCAAGTTTATGGTCTTTTTCTGTCCATCTTAATATTTTATTTAATCTTTCTTCGGAATAGTGTTCATTTTCTTCTGTGTACCATTCATCTAAGGTAAACGCCCATTTCTTAGAGTTGCATGTCTGACAAGACGGCACACAGTTATCTATTTTGTTACTGCCATCATGGTCTACATGTTCTTTATGTAAGTCCGTTTTCTTCGGCGCTCCTGCGTAAATTATGTAATGATCATCTTCATGAAGGCCACAATATGCACATGAGCTGTTAAAGTATTGTTTACACAACAGCCATTCTTCTTCACTGATTTCATGTGACTTGTGCATCCTTCTCTTTCTATGGTACTCCATTAAATATTCTTTATTTTTCTCATAGTATGCTTTTGTGTATCCACTTTCTTTTTGGTTTCTGGCATGTCTTCTATCATATTCACGCCTGTACGGTCTTTCAATCCTGTCTCTTTTGTTGTATTCATGTTTATATTGTAAAAAGTATTCGTGATTATCTAGTTGCCACTTTCTACTTCTTACGTAGGCACATTCTTTACAATAAGGTTGGTAGTATATATAATCACCTCTCTTTTTACTATGCTTCTTTTGAGAGTAAAAATCATCTAAAGGTTTACTTATATTACAGTCAACGCATATTTTTATCTATAATCTCTCCTTCCAATTAAATTCATACTTTATTGAAGTAGGGGAGAATATCTCCCCTTTTAAACTTAGTTATCCACCTCTTCAAGCAGAGCCTTAAGCTCTTCAATTGATTTGTTTTGTAGACTTTCATCTTGTTTTTGAGATAGGATTTCCATGATTCGTTGCTTCTGCTCTTTCTTAACTTTAGCTTGCTGTCTTGACTCTTCTTCTTCCAATTTAACTTTTACGATATGTTTCACTATTTTAATTTTTACATCTAATTCTTTATCTTCTTTTGTTTTAGTGTTGAGCAAACTTTCCTCATTCACTTGCTTTAACTCAGAGTTTAAAACCTTAAAGACTTGATCTAAGTTTTGCAGAGAAAGATCCCACAGGTCTTCTACTGAGATTAGTCCTCTAAATGGAAATCTCATTTTTGTTTTTGTTGCTACCTCAAATAAATTATTGTTTGCCATAATTAATCACTTCTCCTCTTTTATAATTTAATTTATTATTATATTTTTACTTTTAATACTCGCTCTGCATTTCCTTTAACCTTGACTACTAATTCATTTCTTTTAGTTGAAGAAAATCCAATTCCAGATAACTGATCATCAACTCCTTTTACTGACATTTTTGCCCCTAATGCTTCAAACACTTTTCTATGCTTTACTAAATCTTCCTTCAAAAACTCATTATAAAAACCATTCGGTGATTCTGGATTAATACAGTCTTTTAGCATAAAAAAGTAATGTCGATTTCCAATCCCTTGTTGCTCGTCCCAATAATTCGGTGAATACATCATCACTGAAACAGGTACAAATTGATTTGTTTTTAAATTCCATATTTCTTTCGATGATACATTTGAAGGTAATTTTTCTTTAATAGTGAAGTTGTCTCCATCAAAAGTAACTTCAGCAACTACTACATTTTCCTTATGTCTTAGTTCTTTATTGTATTCAAAGGTGTAAATCTGACCATCAAATTCAATCTCTGCTTTAAAGCCACTTCTGCCACCATTATGACTATAATTCCTAACAAAAAACTCATACTTTCCTGTTTTCATTTTGTTTTTATTAGCCCAAGTAATGTTTTCGACAGCAGGGGTTCCTCTTCTTGGATTAATAATGTCAACATCTAATTGTCCAGTAGTTTGATAGTTGTGTTTATTGCTGTAATATATTTCATTTCCGTTTGGTTCTACGCAGTGTGCGTCAAAATCGTTCGGATTGTATTCATCATCATTCCATTGGATCGAGAACCTTAATACTCCTTCAACATTTCCACCAGCAGATTTCACGTTCTCTTTCATGCTGCTATCAGTCATATTTCCTGAATATGCCCAACTGAATCCGTTATTCCATTTGAACATAGTTTTACTATCTTTATTTTCAGGTGCAATTAATGAAACCATATTATTTGAATGTTTATTTTCAAGAAGCACTTCAATCTCTTTTGCTGTTGGTAATACATTTTCTACGAAACTATCAATTGAAATTTCATCTACTCTCGAAAATTGCTTTAGGTTAAGTGAAACCTCGTTAGCCATCTCTTCAAATACGTCCATCCCATTGATTCTTTTTGCAGAGTCTTTGTTTGAAAACAAAATGTTATTTACTGTAATGTCATCTAATGTGGCATGTCTACGGTTTAGAGAGTCCATGTATCCTAACTCTTCAATTGTCTTCTTGGCATCCTCTAACATTCTTTTTGTATAGATAGGTTTAGATCGCTTATAGTTTTCAGGAGCTACAATTACTTCATATTTCCTAACTGCTGTATCTAAATCCATGCCCTCACTAATATTGACTAATAAGGTTCCGATACTATGATTTCTAATCCTACCTATTGCTCCACCAATTTTCACAGACTGTTCCCAAGTGTAATTCTCTTTTTCTGTTTCTGTTTGTAATTCATCAAATTCTTTTTTAAACTTAAGAAATTCATTTAATACACCTTTCCACTCTTCACCTTTATATAATGAATTTTGGGAGATAAGTTCTAGTACAGTAAGTAGACTTTCTTCTGTAATTTCCTCTAGTGATCTTTTAAAAACATTTCTCGTATCTCTAAGTCCACCTCTAATCTCTGCCTCCGATCTGCTGCTTCTATCAACAAATTTGCTTGGCAGTTCTAAGTAAAAGTGTTCCCATGTCATAACATCTCCGTTGTCTAAGTGCTCATAATTTCTGTCAGTACCTAATTTATTAAATTTATTTACCCAGACATCTGATATTATTTTTGACTTTACATAATTAGATAAAGCATCTACGACAGGTTGAAATTTTGTACTGTTTGTTTCAAAATCCCATATAGTTTTAAATTTATTATTCTTAATAACCACTACATTCCCAATGCTCTTGATAAATTGTTTACAGCAACTGCAATCATACTCTCTTCTTTCTCTATATATTTCATTAGTTCCCTCTGGAAAGCTGTCTAAGTATAAATCCCATAGCTCATCTTTGTCTAACTCCACTTCAAATAAATGATTCACATCTGCTGACATTTCATTAAAATTTTCCTGCAATGCTTTTTTAAAGTTTTTGAATTCCATTTCATTCATCTCCTATTGGGCTTTAGTTTCAATTTATTTTATTTTTGAAGGGCTTAACATTTTTTTATAATGATAAACCTTCTTTATTAATTTCAATTAGTAAACTATTAATCTTGTGATAATCAGGCGTTTTAGGAAGCTCTGATTTTTCCAGAGTAACCTTTAATTCGTTATCATACATTTCAACCATTTCAAGTGCCTCTTCGAATGAATACTTTCCATTTCTACAGTCAAGCAGCAACTGTCTATTAGGACGGAATGTGCTAAAATCACCTGTCTCTAATATTTCAATAGCACTTGTAAGCAATCTGATACTATGAGCGAAGAATTTTGTGTCATAACCATAGCTATCGATCAAGTCTGTTCTACCAGTACCATTAGACTTTTTATTTTTTAGCTTCTGAATTTGTGAGTACGCATATCCGCCAAATTTGTTTTTAATCTGTTTTGATAAAAATAAGTGACGGTTATCAATCAAGATTTTACCTAAGTCTGTAGTTTTCAAATAGTCTTCTTTTCTTACAAAGAGAATTTCAATATTATTAGGAACACCTTGCATAGCATCTTTTACAAATTTATTAACATGAATGATATTCACATCTACATCATCTTTAGTGTTCTTAAAATTCTTTCCACCACTTGTATTGTATTCGTTGAAAGAGTTTAATCCTAAATAGTAATCAATAGGTGGAATACATACTCCTTTGTAATCTTCATCTGAAGTCTCTACATTTGTACCGTATGCATGACTTCCTGTAGGTGCTAAGATAATTGTTCGATCTTCTAGCCAGTCTAAATTAGAATCTTTAAAGTTAATATTGTGCATGTAGTTTACTGCCTTTCATTTTATATTTATTTTTTATTGATCACTCAGATAAACATATTTTTCAATATACTCTCTATCCTTAGAGAAAATTGGCGTCTCATGATCAACGTCCCATCTACTTCTAATTACTTCACCTTTTCGATATTGTTGTTTAGTTATACAGGCTCCTCTTTTTTGCCAGATAGGAAGGTCATTCCAATTTATATTTTTCTCTAACATTAATTTATCTTGCATTTGACTACCATTTAATCCCTGTAGTTGCTTATGAGAAAAGTTTGCCTGAGCAACCATAGAAATACTATTCTTAGTGGCATCTTGCTGTCTCCATAAGAAGTAATTACAAACTTCATCACGAGGTAAAACCCATGCTCTTGCATCAAATAGCGCAATAGGATATTTTTTATTCATTAACTCGTTAAACTTAGCTGTGGCTAATGAAGCAGAGATAGATACGATCTTTTGCAAATTATTATCAAACCATGACTGAGTTGTGAGCTTATCGTAATTAGTCAGTAGCAAACTGATTTCATCAGATTGGTGATAAACCAATTTACACCCCATAATATTTTCAGCTAGATATTTACATGTTTCCCAAAATGCATTTACTAATTCTTCATCAAACGGCCTTTTCATTTCTCTTGTGTATGTACGAAACGCCTTACCATCAATCCGAATAATGACTGGCATTCTTTTTGGAAGTTTAACCCTATACGAATTCTCGTAATCTTTCATTCTATCTCCAAATGATCCCATTATTCACCCTCCCATTAAAACTCATATTTTATTTTGAATATTTTCCTGCTTCCAAGTCAGCAATAAAACTTTTAATTTCTCTAATTGCAGCATTATAGTCATCATAAGTCTTAACTTTAGAATCAATACTCTGAACAAATCCTAAAATCCGCTTCATCTTTGAAATAACATCCTGAACAGACGGCAATTGATATGAATTGCGAATATAATTGTTTATTTTATCTTCAATCCAAGCTTTATCTTCTTCATATTTCTTTTCTACAATATCAAGTTCATCACTAAAGCTATGTACTTTTATATCAAACAGTTGTTTACCTTCGATAAATAAGTTGACCATGCCCTGATGATACTCATACAATTTAAATGTTCCTTTACCGGAATTGCTAAAACTATCTGATTCATCTTCGAACCCTTGATCTCTAAGATACTTTCTTATGTAATGCTTGTAAAAACCCCAACGATCATATGTAGCTGCCTGTGATGTGATTTCTTTTCCCATATGTCTATGTAAAGTTATAAATGAGTTGTCAGACTCTAATTTTTTAATAATATTTAGTTGCAGTGTTTGAACATATTCCTCGTCTTTCTTGGTAATTATTTCATAATCTCTAAGAAACTTTTTATATTTGTATTCATCTTCCAAGTCTTTGAAAATCTTATATTCTCCATATGAATCCCACTCTTTTTTAGATTCCAGTCTTTCTTTTTCCTTTTCATATTCATCAATAGAAAGATCGGGCAGCTCGTTATTTAAACTTTTTGCTTTTACTTTTACTGAGTGAGTTGAATAAATTTCAATTGCTGGTTCAGTTTCAGTTGTGTATGTTCTACCTGCCTCAACCTTCTCTCCGTTGACCTTATAATATTTATTTGAGTTATATCCTAATGATGGAAGTGTAAAGATGTATCCTTTATTACTTTTTAAAACATCTATGATCATATCTGTTCTTTTACTCGGTTCACACATTTCATTTCCCTCCAATAAATCAATTTATTTACTCGTTAAATATGATTATAAGTTATTCATGTTGTGGAGTCAAGTTATTTATATATATATATATATATATATTTTAAGTTATTTTTAATCCTTGTTTAAAATCTCCTGTTTAGAAGCCATTAAACTCACCAAAATATCCTTTCCACGGTCACTAGGCGATTCTTTATAACCTAACAAATTGTGCTTATCAAACAAAGTATAGGTCTGAACATAGGGAGAAAATCTTCTTCCCATTCTTAAGATGAATTCTATCTCGCGCTCCAACTGTTTTTTCACTTTAGGACTTTTATCAACAGTGTTATATTCCTTATCCATGGCCAGTATAACTTTGTTCACTCCTAGCCCAAGTATGATATCAATTTGATACTGCGATATGTTTCTACCTGATAAAGCAACAGAAAAATTATTGTTTATACCAAAGTAACTCGCACATTGAAGAACACTCTTTTCAGATTCAAATATAATCACTTTCTTCAGTCTTTTGATCGCTTCTTTATTCTGCCACAGACCGTATAGATTAGAGTAGTTAGAGTGATTAAATAGCTTCCCTTGTATCATCAAAGGAAGATATTTAAAGCCGTTGTCAATATCTTCCTGTCTTATTGCTCTACCTTTGATTCCAATAATCTTGCCTGTCTTCCAGTGTCTATGCGGAATGGTGATTCGAGAGTCTCGATTATAGTAGGAAATCTCAAAAAAATCCATAACTTCCTCATTAATGTTATCTTTAAGAAATTCAGGGTGATAAACCTTACTAAACACATCTAATATCCTATCACTATATTCTTTCGGCTCCTGAATTACTATCTTCTTGCGGTTAAACCTATTCATCCACTCCCATTCTGAATCAATAGGTTTCTTTTCAGGAAGGTCTATACCAAACCCGAAACCAAACGACTTGCCCGACTTTCTTGCTACCCAGTCTACGCAACTGGAAAAATGCAATTCAATGCCCTTAGCCTCATAGCTACGTCTAACTAATTCATATATGTCAAAGCTACACGAGCATTCCGTGTAGCAATGAAAAGTTTTTGAATCTATATAATAATAAAGCTTTTGGCTACTTGTACCTGAATTATCATGACAGATTGTATTGGTGATTAGCTGTCCTTTAGTTTCCCTTTCGTTGATGATATTATCTACTCCTAACTCATTAAGTAGTTTAATAATATCATCAACTGTAAGTGTATCTTTAAGGTGATCTTTATCATATCTGTGTCCAAACATAGATGATTACTCACCACCTTAAAAATCATATTTTCCACTTTGAATATCAGCTTCTTCCATAAAAGACTCAGGAAGCTCGTCTTCTTGAATGTCTGTTTCTCGTGATTCTTCTTCGGTTATGTATTGAATAAATCTTGGTTTTATGTTGTCAATCAAATTTCCTTTATAGTCTGTCACGAAACTGTCTTTGCAGCGAAGTGTTCCAGCATTAAAATAAATCCAGATTCTAATCATTTTATGCCTGTTTCCACGATTTTTGTAAACATTAATAGTATGAGTTGGAAGAAGTGTACCAAATCCGCTAATTGCTCCTGATTGAATAATTGTCTCAATAATCTTTTCGTCTTTATGATTAACTGGAAGGATGATGGCTCCTAAATCAACCTTATCTGCCAAAGCTTTTGACCCTCTAATTGAACTTTGGTCAAGATTGGAGTTACCCTCTTCTTTATAATTATCATTTAGTTGTGTTGCTGAACTAATAAATACGTTGTACTTGTTACAGATATTTTTTAACGCAATCCCCATCAGTAAAAGTATTTGGTCTTCTCTCAGATTCCTAATACCTTGCTTTGTGATGCTCAACAATATTTTCAATGAACTGTGTATATAGTCGAAGCAAATGAAATGAACATCATTTTTTATTACGTTTCTTTCGATTGCATATTCAATATCCGCAATATCAAAATCCATTAATTCTTCAAACCACATTGGTGTATTTTCAAGTATCTCTGTGGCTTTGACTAACCTGGCTTCTTCTTCTTCTGTTAGTTTTGCCTCATGTATCTTTTCCTCATCTACACATGCGATAAAGCATAAGGCAGGTAGTTTTACCTCATCCTCTTCTAGCTCAGTTGTGATAAACAAACCTCTTCCCGTTGCTCCAGTTTTAATCCACTGTTTTTTGTCTGGATCGTATATCTCAGGCACACAGGCATTTAATATATTAGCAAGACCCCATCGACTCTTGCCTCCACCCGTGCTTGAGGAATATAGGAATAGTTTTCTAAGCCGCTGCCCGCGAGAAACAGTGTTCAAATATCCTGAAATTGTATTTGCTCCATAATTGGGCGTTTGTTTTAATTCTTCTAGAATCTCCTTTGTGTTATCAGACATATGACTATTTAGAATTCCTGTGGTAGCAAGAAACTCATCCTTAATTTGAACCATTTTCGCCTCTACATGTTTAACCATGTCTTCAATAGGCATGGAATCAAATTGAGCTTGCTGATGCTCTGTTTCTTGAATATCTAATACATCCACATCGTATAAATCAGTTGTATCAATACCTAACTTCTTACAAGTCCTAAGCAAGCTATATTTTCTAATACGGGTGTAATAGTATTCAAAGTTATCAGGCTCACCAATTTCTTGAAGCTTAAATAAATACTCAATACCCTGGTTTTCGTTAAATATGCGGTATTGGTTAGGATATTCAGAAAGATAGCCATCAATATCAGGAGGAGTAATTTTTTCAATCCCTTGGCTTTGTAAGTTTGAAATTGCTCCAAAAATAATTTGGTGATGCCTTTCTGGAAAATCATCAACTGATAGTTCATATTCTCTTGTTTGACTTAGTAGATGTGGGTTTGCCATCAATCCAGCAAGCACATGTAAAATTGCTTTTTTGTCTTGTAATAATGTCACTGTTTATAATCCCCCAATATCTATCTGTTTTAATTTTCTTGATTTATGTTTAGGAGGTTTTATATAAATAATTTCCTCATTATTGTCGTAGTTTACTTTTGAATTAGACTCTCTAATCTTGCTTAAATTTGTATAGTAATCTCTTGCCTCATTGTAGAAATATTCTACAATGCCTATTCCAGCGCCCTTCAAAACTGGCTCTTGTTTAATCTCATGGAAATATCTGAGCGTCATCTCCATTCCCTTTAACGTGTAGCCATGTGTATCTTCAAACTCTTTAATTTGCTTAAGCATAAAACCAGTTGGTGCTGGTATATTATACAACTCACATATGTAATCAATTAGCTCTTTTCGATGCGTTGCTCGTTGATTGAACGACTCAAAACATGTTTTATGATAGTATCGCTTATTATGTGTTACAAATGGTTCAATATTGCGATCTAATGTCTCATTACAATGTGGACATTTAACCGAGCGATATTTTTTTGGCTGTGATTGATTTGGCTCAGTAATTTGACTCACCTTCTTTACAAAAGAGGCACAGCTAATACTGTGAGAACAATATTTTGCTGTGCCTGAATAATGGTATTTATTTGCTCTTATAACTATGACTTAAATGTTATTTATTGGTTGCCCTTTCTGAAACTCCACACGACTAAAGTCGGTGGGTTCTTATCTACACAGACTTCCTTTACACTCTCACTAGCTGTTTTAAAATAATAGACAGTTAGCCACAACATGTAATAAATTCTTATTCAAGACTACTTAATAACTCTTTCAACTCATCTAAAATTACAGCGATAATCTGCTCTTGGCCTTTACTACACTCCATAACTTTTCCACCTTGACCTAAGTGCTTTTCTGCAATATGTTGAATATCCTCTGATTTTCCTAATTCAAAGAGCTTATTTCCCACTTCTCCGACTTCTTTCATTAATTCTTCATAATTATACTCAGGAGCCCTGTAATCTTTCTGTTGCTCTTCAAAGCTTACTGAATTAATACCTGTAACTTCCTCTTCTTTTTTAATTGCATCAGAAATAGCTTTCTCTAAATTTTCTGCTGTAAACTCAATTTTAGGAACAATATGTGTAAATCTTGATCTCGCAAAATGTCCTCCCTCGCCAACTCTTTCAACGAACCATGCTGTAGAGTTAATTACATTATTATCTTCATCAATTCCATTTGATTCAATATAAGCTGTAATGTCTGCTTTATTACGAATCAATAACATACTGCGCTTGTCTCCACGAGGATTGATTTGACCTGTATCTTTATCGGTTTCAGCATGTCCTATAAACACCACTGTAAACCCACTTTTCAGTAGTTTGCCAATCTCACTTAGATATTCAACTTCATAAGCCGTCCATAAATTCGGACGATTTTCTCCTCTTGGTGCAGTCTCTCCAATATGAGTAGCACCATGTTTTCTGCAAATATACTCTTGGCACATGATAGCTGAGTCGTATACACCATCGAAAATGATCGTTTGATATCTTTCTTTTACAGCCTCGATAGTTCTAGGGTCTGTAAACTGTTTAATGATATCCTTTAAGGTTTTCCAATCTTTTACAGAAGCAAATGGTATACCAGCAATAGCCCGAAGCCCGTCCTCTAGTCCTATGTAGTAAGGGCGTTCTAACCTGGTTGATTGAAGAGTTTTTCCAACATTATTTCCCCCATATAGAAGTATAACCTTGCCTTCAAGTCCAGCAGAGACTTTTGAAATACTTGGGTTTAAAATATCAATTTTCATTAACTATCATTCTCCCTTTTTTAGTTATTTATAAAACCGTTGTAATATAAAATGTACATATCAAATGAGAGGCAGCAGTAATATCCTGTGCTGAATCCCTACCTCTCATTTAATTATGTAGAATAGTTTAAAATGTTTCTTTTATAACATTAAGTTACTTTTGAGATATTAAAATAAATTGCTTACATCAACTCTAGCTGCTTCTTTTTTTGCTGCTTCCTTCTTAGCTCCGCCTGAGCCAAAAGTGTTTCGTTCTTCTTTGCTTGCTCCACCTTGATTTTGATTGCGTGTTTTCAATCCTTCAAGGTAAACTTCACGATCTTGCAAAGCAGCCTTAACCAATGTAACATCAAAAGCTTTGTTACTGTCTTCATCATATGGAGGAATACCACCGGATACTAAATGCTCATCTAAATATTCATATGTAGTTTCTATTTTATTTGCACCGAAGCCCATTTCAATTTCTTTTGTATGTTCTTTTCGAATACTTACAATGTCGCCATAAATCCTGACCGACTTGCCTTTCGTATACTCATCAAGAACAAAATCTTTTCCATTTTCACCGACCACAAATGTATAAGGAATAACTGTACCGTTATATTGCGGAATTAACAATTCAAGAATTGCACGATCTGTTTCCTCTCCATCTTTATCAAACTCAGGTTTAGCAGCACTTACAATACCTTCTGTATCGAACTGTGCCATTGGAGTATCGTCTTCGCCTTCTTTAAGACGATTTACAAAACGACCCTCAATGGTTTGATACTGTCTAAGTTGACCATCTGGAGCATAAAACTCATTCAATGCAAGCTTTCCGGTTACTCTTACTTTAGATGGTACTGCATCAGGATTACTCTCTGTATCTGCAACACTAACATATTCATCAATAACCGTCTGCAATGCTTTATATTGCCTATTTTCTGCACCTGCTTTAGTAAATTTATTAGCAAAAAAGCGAATTTGATGAACTTCATTTTCCCCAGTACGAACGCTAATTGAACCTGTCATAGCCTCACTTTTTGTTCCGTCTTGGCGAGTAAATTCTTTGGACTCCAAATTTTTCTCTACCAATGTGCCAACTACGACAACCTGATTTAATGCTTGTCTTAATTGTTTTTTCTCTGTCATATAAAATCTCTCTCCTTTTGTTTTTTAATAATTTATGTATCCAGGTTTTAACCCGCAATATTTATTATATGTTTCTATATTATTAATGTAAACTTACAATTAAATTTTTTTAAGATTTTTTAGTATGTCTTGTTCATATTTTGTTAATCCATCATGGTTATACATACTATATCCTATCCTACTCAACACGTAAGCGTCACGGACATTATCACTGTCATGTTCAAATCCCCATTTTTTATAAATAGGAAGAACCATTGCATCCTTTGCCGCATTTCCTTTGTTAGTGGCAAATTTCTTTACTTGAGTTGGTGTTACATCTAAGTATCTTATATTATCTTCAAATAGCTTTGTCCTAACTATCCACCCTAATCCATATTGAAAAGACACTCCTTGACCACGAGCGTTATATGCAAATCCCTCAATAATAATCTTGTCTTTTTCAAAATCAAGAAGTCTTTTAATTCTTTTCCAAATCTCTAGCATTCTTTCAGGATCATTTTTGTTCTTAGCCACAATCTCTTCTGCCAAAACAACTTCAGCTTGCTGATCAAGTATAACCACACCAGTCTTAGTTGATAAATCCAAACCACAAAAACGCAAACCATCCCCTACTTTCGCCTTAATTCTAGTTGCCACTCATCTTGTGAGTAATGAAAAAGTCTTTTATCCGTTTAAAGCCTCCGTGTTTATTCAACTACTTTTAATTATATGTATATAAGTTGCTTTTGTAAAAGAGAAATAAAAATTTTTTTGAAACGTTCCGTGTTATTTTCGAGTCGCTGTTATGTTTTTCCTCTGTTCAATATCACTTCTTCTTTCCTAGGGGCAATCATCGTACTACAAATTACTTTTGAATAATCCATTTTGAAGCAATGACATTTTCTGTCAATCTTTCGTATGACCAGTCTCCCCAATGATCAACGTAAAACATTAAATTTCCATCTTCGTCAATCTTTGCTTTAGTGTATGCATCAGAACAAACTCCAATTGGCTCAAAAATTCTTTCAGCAACTTGTCCATATGTTAATCTATCAATCATTTGTCCTGTGGTTAATATCTTACTCAATGACTTCACTCCTTCGCAATTTCTCCGAGCTGCGAGTTAATTATTTGGGATAAATAACACACTGCCATTACAACCTTTAGCCATTAGCACAATGGCGTGGGCATTGTATGTATTTTTATTTCCCTTGTCATTAATTGTTCGAATTGGTGACACTCCTTCAGTCCGTAATGTTTCAGCCACATCTTTCAAAAAACCACTACTTACAACCATTTAATGAAAAATTCCATTTTCATCCGCTACTGCTATTGGTAAATTCACCTTTATCTCACCATTCTAATTCACATTTTCTCCGAAGTGCGACATAATCAAAATATTAATACCCCTACGATTACACTTATCCAAAATACAAAAAGAGTGTAAAATCAACCCTTGAAATCACCAAAGCTTATTCACAACGGATCACCTCCAAATGGTCGAAATCAAAATTACCATATCTCATTCTGTCATATAGTTTATTTAACCCACTTTTTAGGTTTATTTTGCCATCAAACACTTTTGCATCACATTTATACATTGACAGTTGAACTTCTCTCATTTCAGTCGCTTGCTGATTCCATCCGCCATGAGAAGTTTTGCCAAGTCCACTTTTACCCTCAAATCCTACAAGATAATCACCATCAATTCTGATAATATACTTGTTATCTTTTATCATTTTTCTTCACCCTTTCTTCTCGTCTAAGAAATATGGTTACGTCACATTTTCTATCTTACTTTGGTTACATCATCATCAACTAATCACGATTACCTAATTCGTATCTATACTGAAGCACGATAGTCTTCATTTTTGATTGCCTCCTTATCAGTTTCTCCCGATAGATCTGCTACTTAATTTCTTTCCATAATCCATTCACAGTCTTTACATGAAAGTCTTCAACGGAAATCCCGCAGCTTTCACATCCCTTTATTTCTAATCCATATTCATTTTTTATTTTTTTAAAAGTTTTATAGCCATAACAATATGGACAATACATTACTTTAGGTTTAGGTGGGACAGGAATACTTTTATATATTTGTTTACCTATATAGTCTGTAACAGGCTTATGATCTCTAATTACTCTTTCCCAGGCAGGACATTCTTCTTTAGCTTCATCTAGTATAACTTTTCCTTTATCTCTTTTATTTTTAGTTATTCTAATTACCTTCTTTCTAGAATAAATCTTTTCCTTTATTATCAGTCCCAGTTAATTTTGCTATTGTATAGCCTTTACCATCTGATTTCAGATAAATGTTGTCTTTTATACATATGTTCATTAATTTCATCCCCTTTTTATTATAATTATTTTTCTTTATTGTTGATCATCAATTGTTTATTAGAATATACTTTAAATGGAGGATATTCCATTGCTAAAACCAATTCAAGATCCTCTGCGGTTTCCAATTCAGCATGATATTCTAGCGTTGATTTCCCGTCAAGTCCCATTAAAAACACTTCTCCATCAACATTTGCTACTAAATATGGACATTCTTCTTTTCCATAAAATTGAATAATGTCACCTACTTTTAATAAACAGACATCTTTCATAAGGTACACTCCCTATAACATATTAATATATTATTTTTGTTACTAGTCAACAAGAACTACTCTTTGTTGACTAGTATTTAAGTATCGTCTTTTCATTAATACTACAAACAACAATCTTAAAATGAATTAAGGAGAATATGTAGTAATGTGACTAATAAAATTAATACTTTTCCAAAAATATGCACCCTACTATGTTGCATTAAGTAATTTTTATTACTAACTAATAAACTTTATCTTGATCATCTTCGTCAATTTCATATAGCTCTTCGCATTCATACTCCATTAATTCCATTTCAAGCTTTTCGCCATATTCATTTTCTAGTGTAATACTAGATACCATAAAATCATTAAAGTCTATTAAAAAAGTTTCTGCATCACACCCCTGGACTAAAAAATTCAACTTAATTATTCCGGCTATGTTTTTCTTCTTCAATCTAATTCTTCCTCTCTTAAATGAAATTACCAGGTTGCATGAAAATTTACATTATTTTCTTTTTATATGTTACTTATATATTACGTCTTTTTTCATGCTATTGCAACAAAAAATTAAATTTTTTTTTACAAGTTTTTTACAGATCCTTAATTCTCCTCTTCGCAAATTGAAAACTCCTTGTGGCACTTTTAAGATTAAACTCATTAAATTTAAAAATAACACAAGCAATTTACAATTATTTATTACATTAAGTTATTATTAATTTTGAGTTCCATCTAAATGCAAACAGTGGTACTGCTACATTTAGATGCACTTCTTTTATTCACAAACAGACACTCCGTATACTTCTTTAAAACTATCTGTGCAAACTGTTCTTTTTATCACAGTTACATTCCTGTAATAATTCCCACCTGTATTCGTCATAGCCGTATTAAATTGATCACCAATCATTCTATATTCTTTTGTTCCTAATGTACCATGCTTTTTATAAAGTTCATATGCCATATGGCACATTCCACTTTTTAAAAAGTCTCTTGCTGTCAAATATTTATTATTGAATACTTTCTTAAAGAGGAGGAATTTCCTTGTTATAAACATTCTATCCAATAGATTTTCTCCACTCTGTCTTCCGCGTAATGCTTTTTTGAAGATCCTATCTGACTCAACATACAAACTGGTTGCAGATCTAGGGTTAGTACTCATTTCATTAGCGTTGATGTACATTTTCTCTTCATCGGCTCTAATTAGATTTTCATAAAGTTCCTTGCTAATTTCAATCTCTCTTTCTGTTCCATCAGAGTCATAAAGGTGAGCAAAATATTTGCTTTCATCCTGTCTTAAATCAGATGTTTTTAAGTTTAAAATTTCGCTGAATCCTGAGCCACTAATCCCTTCAAATAAAGCTAATATAAGCGCTCTATCAGTGTAATTTACCAGCTCATTAGTCATCTTTAACACTTTTTCCCTGGTGAATATTCTTGTTTTATAAGTGGCTACAAACTGCTTGCCCCATTCATAAAAATCTTTACTTTCAAGTACTGAAAAATTACTTGATCCTTTTGTGAATCCTTCTTTAATAGCCCAAGTAATGTAGCTGTTATAACAAAATAAATGATTAGTTACACTTGTTAACGTAGAACATGAAATATCATACATTACTAACGCTATCTCATCAATGTTCATTTCATATAAGTCTTTCTCTAGCTGCTCTTCTGTACTTTTTGCATTTAGTAGTTGAAAATATATTGTAGTTTTTGTGCCTTCATTTTCGATTGTATCAAGATATTTTTGTTTAATTTCTGCATTGAAAAGGTTTTTCACTTTTAATTCCATGGCTAGACCAACCTTCCTTTTTATATTTTATTTATTTTTTCAGTTTAATTTTTTTAAAATATTTTTTTATTCCTTTTTCAGATTTTGTAGTTACGATTCCATTTTCAACTACACCTAACTTCTCCCACAGTGGATTTGTTCTAGAAAAATCTATACTGTCCATTATATTATCCAAATCCGTTAAATTAATTTCTTCGTCCTGCATTCTTTTGGCAAGTATAATGTATCCAGCAAACATTTTATTGTATGTCAATAAATCATCTTCAGAGTACTTATTTTTATTTCTTGCAAAATAATCAAAAAGATAATCAAAAAACTCAGATAAATATTTCCCAACTGAAATTGCATTTAATCTAGATTCCATTTTAAAGTTATCATCTATTGTGTCTGCTAGGGTATTGTAACTCACCATTTCACCTGTTGACACTGATACAGTATGTGTAGAAGATATTTTACCCCTTAATTCCGATTCAGAACGAAGAGATTGTACAACCGTATCAGCAAGTCGATTAGCTTCTAGCTCTTGCACTCTTGTTTTTGGAATCGGAGTTGCTTTAGCCAACTGTGCCTGATATTGTTGGGCTTGCTTGGTTGTGTAATTAGAAATTTTCAAGATAAAATTTGTTTTTATGTTTTTATCCACTTCATAGGCCTCAAGGCTCCCTAGACATCTGTGCATCCCATCTAAAATATCTAATCTTGTTCCTTCATTAATTGTCAATGTTTGATTTGAACTATTGTAGGTTAATTCTTCTCCTTCGTCTGCTGTACCAATTGCAGCATTAAACGCTAATGTGGTACTAACTAATTCTCCTTTCAATATCATGTCTTTAATTTCTCGAACATTCTTTTTGTAAATAGTTGGCTTAAGAATAACTTCATCCATTCTTTTTTGTCTTGTTGCTTGTCTTTGAATATCAAAATTATAATAAAGTGAGTGAGATTTCATCAACCTTGCAACTAAGTTTGCAGATATTACACCAACATAGACCCCATTTCCAACCACTGAAAAGTTTTCTAATTCTATTGGTAAATGAACGCTATCGTCTTCAGGTACAAAGTGATACTGTCTCATTTCTGTTATTTCACTTTTTGTAAAAAATTTCTCTGGGTTTAGACTTTGATCACCTGTTTTCAAATATAGTTGCTCAATTAAAAGACCGATCTCTCTAATGTCTATATCGTTTATTCTGTCTGGATTAATTAAGTACGAGTTTATTATCCCACTAACCACTCCGTATTTCGCCATATGATCTTTAATTTCTTTTTTAATCTTACTATCCTTCCTTACGATATCTAAGTTATTTTTAAGAATTTCTATAACCTCTGCTCTACTTACTTTCATTAATTTCCCCTCCTTATAAGTTTAGTTAATATATAAAGTTAATATAACAAATGTTATACTGTCTTGTCACTAGTTTTCTTTTCTATTCAGCACTAGCTTCATGTTTAATGCAAATAGTGTATCTTTGTTCATTTCAGACAATGCTTCAATAAGTTCTTTATGACTAACTTCTCTATATAAGTTGTGATTTAATCCTTGCCCAAGTGAAATGGCTCCGGTCATGGGATATTCTTCTTCTGCTAGATATATTTCTGTTGTTGCCACATTTGAGTGTCTTCCCTTACGTTGAGCCTCTCTAACACTTCCTGTAATTCTGCGAGTAAAAGTAACAGCAGTCTTTCTAAATGAATGAAAGCTATAGTTTCTGTTATCATGTCTTAATGCTTTTTTTGTTCTTTTCATCATATCTGTTACATTTTTCGGAGTCAAAGTGAACACTTTATCATTATTTCCACTTTTTATTTCTAGTATCAAATTATATAATTCATAACTAATTTTTTCAATCCACTTCTTGTTTCCTTTTCCTCTTCCTCTAATTAAAACAAAACCATCTTCTTCAATAAAATCATTCCATCTAATTGAAAGTATCTCGCTTAATCTAAGCCCCGAATCTATTGCCAATAACACTAGTCGGTACTTCTCTTCTGCCTTATGTTTTTCAAACTTTCGAATATGCTCTGCATATTGCTTAGCAATATCCAAAGGCATATATTCAATGCTTTCACTATCATCAGGAAAGCTTTCGATTAAATCAAGGTATGATATTTCCGTCTCAATGACATTTCTTGCCTTTAAGTATCTTATGAATTCTTTAGCCGTTGATTGTTTTCTGTTTAAAGTGTTGTTACTACATCTGATCTTTTTACTTTTAGCAAGCTCATAAAGCTCACTAAAGTATGATGTTAGTTTAGACAAGTTAATGCTATTTAATTCACGCTTTGTTACATTGTAAATAGATTTATTTGTAAAAAGACCTTCAATAAGCTGCTTAATATCTGTACTATATGCTAAATATGTGTTTTTATTTTTCAATTTTTTGCTTTGAAGAAACTCTTCAATAATTTTCCCTTCTTTAGTAACGTAATCATTTAGTGCTATCAATTCACTCATTTAAACTACCCTCCTGAGTTGTATGACATTATTTTATTTTTAAATTAATCATGTTTTATCCCTATCATCATTGTAATTCATTATGTTATCTTTGTCAATCACTTTAATTGTAATTTCAAGCTTTTTACTTTTTCTTAGAAAATTTTTGATTTCATCAATTGCGATTTTGTTATCCTTTGCAGTTAATAATAATTTATACCACTCTTTATATTCATTTAAATTCATTTTCATTTTCCCCATCTTATTTAATTTTTATATTCTTTTTTAAAATGAATGTTTTTATTACACTAATCTTCCGGTTCATCCTCATTAATCAATCCAAGATTCTCTAAATCATACTCATCACAATATTCCATTAACTCCTCTTTTGTAATACCAGACTCTCCAATTATCTGATCTGAATCACTCCCATACCTTCTAACAAGTCCCGCTGCATAAGCTACTCCTTGATTGAACTACCACTAGGCTAAAGCCATAGTGGATTCCTAAGTACAGAGTTCTATCGAACTCTAATTGATTAGGCTATCCCCGTAGTTCCTACGGTTAATCGCAAGGCTTCCTTGCGAAGATTTAAACTTGCGTTAATATCTCGGTCATGATTAGAACTACCTTTTGTACGTCTAGAAAGAATACGTTGTGCTCTGGCTAACTTTTCTTCTAATCTTCGAAAAAACTTATGATTAGAGTAGACAGTTCCATCTGAAAGAATAGCAAAATCTTTCAAGCCGACATCTATGCCCACAGAAGAATCTGTTTTTTCTAAGGGTTGTACTTCTGTTTCTACAAGAATGGATACAAAATGTTTTCCACTTGGAATTCGTCTAATTGTTGCATTGAGAATACGACCTTCTACTTCACGACTCTTTGCAAAACGAATCCATCCAAGTTTAGGCAATTTGATTTTATTACCATCAATAGCAATATTGCCATTTGTATGTTTTGTCGTGTAAGACTGAACAGGATTTTTCTTGGACTTAAAACTTGGTCTATTGTTTTGTTTCTTGAAGAAACGAGAATAAGCATCAGCGAGATTTTTTAATGACGATTGAATCGCAATACTATCTACTTCTTTTAGCCAAGTTAACTCTTTTTTTAGTTGTGTTAACTGAGCAGAACAAGAATTATAAGTTAAACCTTTTCCTGTTTCTTTGTAAGTATTGTCCCATTTTGCTAAAAAATGATTAAATACAAATCGGGAACAACCAAATGTTTTATTAATTAATATTTCTTGTTCTTTGTTTGGATAGATTCTAAATTTATATGCTTTATTCACAATCATTGATTTTCACCTCCTCTTTGTAAAATCGAATCAATAGCTAATCATTACGGTTGGCAAATTATTGAGCAAGAAATAGACCAAGACCATATTCATATCTTAATCAGATATTCTCCAAAATGGAGTATTCTTGAAATCGTTAGATTATTGAAGCAACTCACAACTTATCGAATATGGCAAAAGCATAACAAATATCTTTCTCAGCATTTTTGGAAAGAACGAACCTTTTGGAGTGATGGATATTTTTCTTGTAGTATTGGGAATGTAAGCAAAGAGATTATCCAAAAATATATTCAAGAACAAGGTCGTTAGGGCTTACATCCCCTAGCCTAAAGGCGTAGGGGTTTTACGCCCATCCTTATAAAAAACCTATTTTATTGCTTTATTTCTTTTAATTCTGGAAAGAACTCTTTAAAACTAATCTTTTTATTTTCAACATAAACTCCGCCATTCTGATCCTCAGTGAATTCAACGTCTAGTTTAAATTCTTGAGCTAACCTTAACGCTTTTTCTCTATCAATTTTATCAGCGATATTAACCACCACCTGTTATTATCAAAACATTGTTTTATTGATATTCTGCCAATATTTTAGACTCATCATATTCATTTAATAATATTCTTAATTCCCATAGACTAACCTCATCAAGTGCTCTTAATTCTGTTCCCCATATATCTGAAAACTCAGGAAAACCATTTAGTTTAGCCGCAACTCTTAATAACTCCTTTTTACGTTCTTCTAGTGAATGCTTATTATTTAATATTACATTAAGAAAATAACATATTGTTTTAAGTTTAAGTTCCTTATCTTTAATTTTCTTAGTCATTAAATCACCTACCCGTTATATTAAAAACTAACACTTGTATTATTTACCTGCATAAATATATACATTACTTCTAATGTTACAGCCTTCACCACTGTAAGGTCATTTAAATTCACTCTCGGTTTAATCATTTTTTCTAGTGAGTTAATCTTTGACTGTAGCGATAATATTAGTTGCTTTAATAAATTAATGTCACTTTCAAATTGACTAAGTGAAATGTCACCCCATTCTTCAATGTTTCTATTTAATATTTCTTTTATTTTCTTATCCATTAATTTTGTACTCCCACGATAATTTTGTGTTTCTGTTATATGTCATATGATATTAAGTCTTTAGGAATAAGCTCTACATGCCCTGCTGTATTTTTACATAGACAATATCCATTTTCATACCGATAAATAATTAAAAGTTTAAAGTATTTTGGTAAACCGTTATAATCTTTAATTAAGTATCCTTCTTTGTTAATTGCTTTATCTTTGTCTTCATATTCTCCTATCTTAAATAATCTGTCGTGTAAATCTTCCAGATCATCATACATCCATTGAACTTCATCTTTTTCTGAAACACCTAAATCAAATAGATTCATATAAAGTTGAGAAATTAGTATCTCGTATTCTTTTATGGCTTCAAATGTTTCTTTCTCCATCTCCATTCCTCCATAAATTAGTTAATTCATCGTGATTTTCTCTTCCGAGAAACTTAACAACCATTCAATTATCTTGTTATATCTTCTTTTACTGTAAACAGGATTTTCTTCGTTGTACCACTCATTTAATTCAAACTCCCATTTTTGACTATTGCAGCCTTTACAAGATGGAACACAATTCGTTATATCATTTACACCATAATGTTCAACATGTTCCTTATGCAACAGTTGACCGAATAATTTATATGCTTCTCCTTCTGTAATACCACAGTAAGCACAACTGTTATTAAAGAAGTCTAGACATTCAAACCATTCTGTGTCCGAAATATCATGATCTTTATTCATGCTTCTTTCTAATTGATAATCATATATTTTATCTCTATTTTGCTCTTGCCATTCTTTGTAATACCCAATTTCCTTCTGCTTTTTACTATAGTCCCTTTTTATTTTCTTTCTCCTTGGAGAGGAGTCACATTTTTTATAATACTCACGCTTTCTTTCTCGGCTGATTGATTGTTGCCACTTAGAGTTCTTTTTAATAGTACAGGTTTTACAATATGGAAATAACCCATCTTTGCTAGACTTGTTTTTATAAAAATGTTCATTAGTTGCTTTAAAATAATTTTCACATATGCTACATTGTTTTTCCTGCATTAAACCCCTCCTGACCATGATAGAATTGTCATTTTATTTAGTATTAATTCTGATAGGCTTCTATGTATTCTTTAGGCACTAACAAAATCATACTAGATGTTGTTTCACATAGCACAAGATTGTTATCGTATTCATAAATGATATTTAACTTTAAATAAGAGTCTAGACCTTTATATCTTTTTATTAGGTAGGTGTCTTTATTGACATAGGCTTCTTCATCTAAATATTTACCTAATTTCAAAGTTCTCTCATAGAAATCGGTGAATCCTTCTACTAGCTCCTCTGCTTTTTCTATTTCCATTTTCTCATCATCAATCAAACGAAAATACAAGTTTGTTTCTAATTTTTTGTACTCTTCTAGAATATTGAACAGTTCCATTTCCATAGCTAACATTCCTTTCAATAAAATATTCGCTTTATTTAATCCAATCTCTAATTTCCTTTGCAGTCTTATAAAGCTTATTTATCCATCTACTATTTTTTAAATACTCCTCGCCCTTTTCAGTTACACTTGAGGCATATTCTGGGATAGTGCCATCACCGTATGGAGGCTTAGTAATATATTCATTTGCATACAAGTAATTTACTTGATCAACGAATTTTTTCCATGAGAATCCTAATATCTCTGAATCAAAAAGATCTTCATTCGTATATTCTAACAATCCACCTGGCCGAGATTCTTTCAAAATTACTATTCTAATTTTTTCCTCATTCATTTCTTGAATCACCCTTCCTTATCATCCTAGCGATACTTAGTCACTGCTGTTATATCAATTATAACCCCTCTGCCATTCCCAAGCTAACCATAATCGCATTATCAACCTTATTCATTGTAAAATGATCTAATGTTGTGACCTTGCTCTCTAATCGCTTTTTATCAATGGTTCTTATTTGCTCCAATAATATCACAGAATCCTTAGAAAGACCGTATCTTTTAGCATCTAATTCCACATGAGTAGGCAGCTTTGCTTTTTGTATTTGCCCTGTTATGGCTGCTACAACAGTTGTTGGGCTGTACTTATTTCCTATATTATTCTGAATCACTAGAACAGGTCTATATCCTCCTTGTTCACTGCCCTTTGTTGGACTTAAATCTGCGAAGTAAATGTCACCTCTTTTCACCCTGAACACTCCCTCTTTTTATAATCTATTTTATTTTTATATCTAATTACGCCAGCGATATTTTGATCAATCTGTTATATAGATTCTATCTTACCTTTTCTGGTGCTAAGGCAATCCATCCCATACACCTTGAAAAGTCACCAGTCCATTTCATTGCATCAATTGAAGATATTGCACCAACTTCTAGTCTATCAGCAATATACGGAAGTCCTATGCGTTTTTTGGAATCAGTGACTATAGGCATCATAGTGTTTGAATGAAGCATTTCCCACAAAACTCCATCATGATCGGAGTTGCTTATAGCTGTAGTAAGAACTGGTAAATCTTCATTATTAAATATCGTCATTAAAATGCCAATTTCTGAAATCGTCCCTTTTATCCTATAATTTTCCATTATTTCTGTTCCATTATTCTTAAAACAATCCTTGTAAATTCTTTTTAAAATAAAGTAAAGCTCTTTGTCCACTTCGTTTGGATATGTTTTTCTACTATGTCCAGTGGTTATTGTAACATGATTGATATATTCCATCGTGTTCCATCCCTTTATTTAATTTTTATTTTTGATTTACATCAGTGATTTAAAAATATGGCTGTTATGTGAAATCACTGATGAAAATCAGAAATAAAATATTGGTACTATTATATCATTCAAACCCCTGCAATAACATCTTATTAGGCCTTTCAGTGAGATCCTCAGTTAGTCCAATCAACTCATCAAAATAGATAGACTCTCCAGCTCCCACTTTGACCATAACTTTTTTCACAGTAATCACTGAATCATCTTCAGATAAGAACACCATATCACCAATACTGTCTATATCTTGATCGCTGTTGTTTTTGATCTCACCTACAGCATAGGTAAGTTTGCTTCGATCTTCAGAATTCCAGCTTACTAGTTCTAAATGATCAGTTAAATTATTGTCAGTGCTTGAATAGTCTTCATCTTGATCTTCCGCGTATATATCATCTAACTGTTCTTGTTTAACCTTTAGAGATTCTTCTTTTTCTTTTCCACAGCCGGCTAAAATGACGGCTATTCCCATAATTGCCATAAGTATCTTCCTCATTTTTATTTTCCCCTTTTTGTTTTTTATTTGATAATACCATACTCCGGTCATTTCTACGACAAATGTTTGATTGTTATAATAATTTTTAGTACTCATGTGTAAACATAATTGTCGTAAATGAACGATCTGTTCCAGTAATGATGTAAATACTCTCTCCATTGATGGTGTATTTTGACAATATACGGTCTTCTCCCGTTCTTACAGCCATGTCATTCATTTCTTTATCTTTCTCTTCTAGTTCGCCCCAGTCACCTTGTGAGTGTCTTGCTATGATCTTTTTTATATTTTCTATCCCCAATTCATCT
The DNA here is from genome assembly GCF_047228825.1 of Siminovitchia jepli. Lineage (NCBI taxonomy): Bacteria > Bacillati > Bacillota > Bacilli > Caryophanales > Bacillaceae > Siminovitchia > Siminovitchia jepli. Next base: position 134,374 of record NZ_JBFEGN010000002.1, on the reverse strand, counting down.
AATGAGTCTACTATCCCTCTAGTCATAAACACTGTACCCAAATTAAACTTTGCCATTTTCGCAACTCCTTTATATTTATATATAATATTATTTTATTTTTGTTATGCTACAGACGTTTATATATTTGTCCTCTGCTATCAATAATCACAACAATAATCAAGGAATGGTCATCATCTAATTTATAGACAATCCTTATATCTCCAACTCTTAAACGAAAAGCTGTTTCTGACAAACCCTTTAATAATTTTATGTCGTTTTTAATGTTGTCTTTTGGATTTTCCGCTAATTTCAATAAGCTGTTTTTAATTCGTTCTTTGGTGATTGTGTCTTGTTTATCTAGAAATTTTTTTGCCTTTTTAGTGAATTTAATATCATACATCACGATCACCAAACACTTCCTCAAAATTGTATAACTCACCATCTCTTATCTGCTCAAGGCCTTCTTCAATTTCTTTTATTTCTTCATCCGTGAGATCTTGCTTCTCTAATACATCTGAAAACATTTGAAACAGATACTTGTCTAATTTCTCACTATCCAACTTGTCTACAAACTCTTTGAGTTGTTTTCTTTTTTCTTCAATGCTCATAACCATTCAAATCAACTCCTTTTTAAATATTATATCACTTGATCAAGGTAAATATCAGTATTTTTAGTGATACCATCTGCCTCCTGTTATATAGGAGGTAGCGCAATGGGTCTAATATCTTTTATACCTCCTGATCGAGTTAAAAGAACATCTGTACCTCTTCCTCATAGTTACCACTTTCAATTTTCCTCTGTTTAAACTCCGACAAAATTCTTTTTATATTCTCCGTTCCACCCAAATTTTTACGGAAAGTTTTTACCAAAATGAAGTTTGCTCATTTTCTGTTCCCTCCGTTATAATTAAATTTACATTCTAATACAGTTTCCAAATGGATTGAATTCATTTAGCCATTTGGAAATTGCTTTTTCTTCACTTGTCCAGTTTTCCCTGTTAAATACGTCATCTGTACCATTGACACGTTTTGGATAGTTGTACACACCAAAGTCAAATACATCTCTGACAAAAAACCTGACACTCTTCCCTGAATCATTATCTAAAACTTCAACATCCAAGAATCCATCTTGTCCATCTTCCCCTCCTTTTGGATATATTTCTTTGTATACATGTTTAAATGAAAGGTTTATCTAAATTTTCAATAACATCTTTTAGATAATTTATATATCCTTTTAATTCAAAGTCATAGTCAATATTATGATTTTTACCAAAAATCTGCACATTCACCTTGACTTCCTCCTTTGTATTTATTTATATTCATTTTATATTGACATTACAATTCATTTTAACGTATAATTAGGCTTAAACAGTGGCTATCTTCCCTAAAAAGGAATTAAAATTTAACAAGGATTACTATATCCTACACATTTATTCTTGATTCAAAGGGCCTCCCTATCTTACCTATGAGGATTTTAAATAGTAATAAAATCAAGGAGGCCATTATCTTACAGTCCGCTACTTGTTTCAGCGGGCTTTCTGCTTTTGATACTCTTTGACACATGCTTCAATAAAACCATCAAAGTCCTCCCAATCATAGCCTCCTACATCAACAAATACTCCATTTACGATTGCATACCATTCATAATTTGGCTCAGTGGAATATTGTATCTCTAGTTTTGGAAAAACATCATTCGGAGAAGGCAAAACTTCGTATATATCAGTTACATGTGCTACAAACTCTTTTTCAGTCATTTTTATTAACCTCCCTTTTTATCAACCAACTAAACATTCTTCTTTCATTTTTTCAATATACTTTTCATTAACCCATCCACCATGAAAATGTTTATTCATTTCTCTGGTATCGCCAATTAAATATCTATACTCAATCTTTCCAGTTTTTAATTTAATATTAACCTCTACATTCGGTTCAATTTCCATTATTATTTCTCTATTTCAGTGATAATATTTTAAGTCTGTTATGACGTTAAAACCCTTGTTTTATTATTATTATTCTTACAATACCATCACACTCCCTTGTTCAACAAATACTCTTTAATATCAGCCAATGCTTTTTCAACTTCAGGAATAGCTTTCTTTACACCGATCAAATACTCGTCATTATCTAGGTGAATGGCTTCTCTTCCTTCTCTTTCACTCAATGTATTTGAGAGATTTTGTAATAAATTTGCTAATTCAAAATTAACTTTCCTTCCCATTTTATTACTCCTTAACATTATCTAAAAAATCTCTACCTGTTTCAGTTAAAATGGCTCCAAAATAGGGCAATTGTTCGGCGCCATTATATTTTTCTCCTGTTATTTCTTCTAGCTCTGCCAATCCAACAATATGAACAAAGCTTAGTCCACAGGTTCACTTGTTACCTGCCTATAACCTCTTATGATAAATTCTCTCGAGTTTTTATAGTCAAAGCTAACAAATTTTCCATTATAGATATTATTATGCAAAGCTTTAAGCATATCATAGAACTCTTTAGTTACTTTTTTATAAACTTTATTAGGCATAGATTCTTCTTCCTTTTTAAATATCTTTTTATTCGTATTCTTTAATGAGGATATAGTTTTCGTTTTCATTGTCATAAAATGAAAATTTCCACCCATTCCTTCCCAATTCATTTAAACAATATTTATACTTTTTCAATTTTATCTGTTCTCCTTTTATTAAATGAAATGTCTGATTTATTAATCTATATTTTTTAGAACTTTGTGCTAGCTAGAATTTTTCTTGTAAAGCTTACTCCTGCTTTCTTGAATGAATGGAACGTGATATTTCTTGAGTTCAGAGGATCTAAATACTCCCTAATGGCTGTCATCATGACATTGACTGAATGGTTGCTTATATCAAATACACGATCTGAATTCTTGTTTCTAAGGACAGACAGTTGGTTATAGAATTTAACCGATATTTTAGCTATTCTGTTCTTAAAGTTTACGTCAACATGGTCATCGTATACTTGAAAATCTGACCATTTCAAGGTTAAGCATTCTTGTAAACATGCTGCTGTATCAACTGAAAACAAGATTAAGTTTTTCATTGTCTCTTTTTTATTATATTTAGTTCCAGAAATAAAACTTACTACTTCTTTAACATCATTCATAGATAGTGTACTAATGTTAATCATTTTTATCATTCTCCTTTTATTAAATGAAATGTCTATTTTATTTTCTTTAATTACGCAATAATTTATTGATTATACTTTCATTGGAATGACCTGTATTTTTTAGCTTTGCTACTGCCTTCAGTACCTCAACACAGTCTTCATGACAGATTGCATTATGGTTTATAATCTCTGCATATTCATCTGCTTGACCTTCAAATAAAACTTTACTCGCTAGACCGTTCATATTACTTTCTCCTTTTCTAATGAAATGCTCACTTTAATCTGACTTACATCGGTATGCTCTTTTTGGTTTCTTATTTGTTGCATAGCCACCTAAATTTTTATCAATCTTATTTTTAATTTCATCAAGACTGTCGGCATATAAATTCAATTCATATACAGTCCATTTTCCCTTATCATTAAAGGTATTAAGCATTATTATTTCTCCTCTGTAAAAATGAATCTTTTTCATAAGAATCACTTCCTTAATAAAAGATAGATTTTAACAATGAAAATTTTAATATCACTTAACGAATCCAGGAACAGCTTCAATTAAACCTTTTTCATCTCGAAAAGCTCTCCCGGGATTGGTATCGGGTGCAACTACGTCATCTCTCTCTATTCCCGCAGCTTTTAAAGCTGATATAACCAATGCTGAAACAATAAATACAGTGTCCGGAGTTGGTTTAGGAAGTCCAACTACTTCTCCGAATGTTTGTTTTGAGACAGGTATTCCATCAATTAGTCCAATTTCTTCTAAAGTGGCATCTACTCGTACTACTTCCCCAGTTGCCGGAAAAACTCGATCGCCCTGTTCCGTTCTAACTTTAATATCATGTGGTGTAAGATTAATAATATTCATGTTTATTCTCCTTTTTATTTATTATAATATAATTATAAGTTATTTTTGTTTATAAATCAATTCTTTTTTAAAAATAGATCCGTGATATTTTTCGCTTGCTGTTATATCTATTTCAGTTTATAATCCTTTTTGTTTCTACTGTCTCCACTTATAATCATTCTGATATTTGCTTTTGAGACTCCGTACATGTTTGCCAAGTCCTGGAGACTATAGCCCTGCTTATCATATTGATTATTGCCTGTCTTTCCTCTATAAAGCCTTCTAATCTCTTCCACTTGCTCATTGGTTAGCTTTGCTCTATTAACATGTTTGTCGCCCTGTATTAAATCCCTGCGATGCTGCAATTGCAAATTGTTTATATGGACGTTTAAATAATCACCATCCTTATGAGTAATACATAAGTCTTTGTTAGAAATGTCAAAACCTACAAATACAAAATACATAAGCCTAGCTACAATATAATTTTTACGCTTTCCATCAATAACAAGTCTAATTTCATACCGACCATTATTAATTCTCTTTTTGACTTCTTTTCCGTACAGTCCGATGATCCTGCCATCTTCAAAAATGGTATAACCATGATAATCAACTTTCCTCAACTCAATCCACTCCTATAGAATGTAATTGATATATCTTTTTAAATCATATTCCTTAGAGTCAATAATTGCATATCTATCTGCTTCAAAGATCGTTCCCTTTTCAGCTTGAATAAATTCCTCAATACCACCATACTCTCTTATAATATAAGCAACTGGAATAACTCTCCTTCCAATAAACGTCTTAAAACCTTCTTTGTTTCTATATTGTTTTTCTGCTTCAATACATTTGATTTTAGGAATTTTAAAATTCATTTTTCATCTTCCCTTCTGTTGATTGATATAATTTAATTTCAACGACATTCAGTGATAAATATTCAAGACTGTTATATTAGATTTCGTAACATTTATCACTGAATTCAATTGAAATTAAATTCGCTATAGATCATTCCCAACTATTTTCCTCTATCAATTGATCAATATCTTCTTTGTTTTTGACGAAATGTCTCAACTCCTTTAAGAATCTTTGCATTCTGAAAATATTTTCCTCTGCATACTCAAAATGTCCTAAATCAGTGATAACTCTTAATTTTATTTTTCCTTCTTCAAAGACATCTAAATCAAATAACATATGACAATTGTTTAGTATATTTGCAATGATTTCGGCATTATCTCTTCTTGTTTGATATGAAACATTCATTTTGGAAAGACCTCATATTTCACTGTTTTAAATTCATCATCAAAAACTTCTATGATTGGTGTAATAATATATTGTTCACCTACTTCCATGTATTCATCGCCAATACATTCCCAGCAATCAAGATATTTTTCACCATTCCAACCATCTAAGGCATATACTTTCCCATCAATTTTAATTAATTCAATTTCCCTGTTTGCCCACCATGTTCCGACTTTTTCAAAACTCATTTATCATCAACTCCCTATTTAATTTCAATCCAATAATTATAATCCTCTACATTTAATGAGTATTCTTTAGGTTTAATTCTTTTATGTTCCCTTCTGTAAAAACTTTATGTTACTTTATGTTCATTGATTGCATCTGTCTAGCGATATTTTATGTTTTCTGTTATATGTAAAGATCGCTAGTCATTGTTTTACAAATTCGTGTCCTGTCTTCTTTCTGTTAATGTCCAATTTTGTAAACAATGTTTGCAATGTTTATTATTATCAACAGTCATTTCTATTTTAAATGGTTCTTCTAGGTTCAGGATGTTCCAATAAGCTTGATAAGCTTTGTCATCCTCTGAAACAATTACAGCCCAATAAATCACTTGACCTCCCATGTTTTCAGCAAAGCGTACTGGCCTGTTTACAATGGTCATTTTCTTTCCTTGTATTTCTAATTCTTTGTTTAACGGCGTGAATTTTGAAAAATACTCGATTACGCTATCGGCAGAATCATCAGAGATAGGATAGTATACTTGTGGTTCTGGCCAATCAAACACTTGTTTTTCTTCCGCTTCAAAGAAATCGGTTAGATCCCACCATACAGCATAATGGTTGACATCATCAGCAGGGCTGTCTTTTTTATCAACGTAGAAATGCTTGTATATGTTTTTCTCCGGGATGTCTCCACCTGCCCAACCAGCGTGTATCAACTCTCTTCCTTCAAAATACACATTGTTCATTTCCTCTTTGCTTTTCAAATTTCTCACTCCTTAAATTTAATTTAACTCTAATTACATTGGCAATATGACCGTGATTTTTTCAAATTTCTGTTATGTAGATTATAGCATATTTGTGTGCCATATTGCCGATCCGATTAAAGTTAAATCGTTAGCACTCCTTTATGATGATTCCGTTTGACATAGTATACTTGCTGGCCGTTTCTTTCAGCTTCCTGGAGGATTCCTTTAAGCTTGTTTAAGGTGACTTCAAAAGGATAATAATATGTGTGTATAAAGCCACCATTCCCCACCATAAAGCGATTCATACTTTTTAGATTGATCTTGCTTATGTTCAGTGTATTCATTTTTATATTCCACCTTTACATTAGATTGTTTTTGTTGGTTATTCAATAAATGATTAATCTTATCTTGATCTATGCTATTTGCCCTGCTTTCATCTCTTTTAAAAATCGGTTGCTTTCTGTTTCACATTCAATGTCTTGTGGGTAAAATTCACTTATAAAAATAGCGTCAATAGCTTCTCCAATCTCTTTTAATTCGCCATTATAAGATCGGCCACGGAATGAATATCCACCAGGAATAATATAATCAAGTTTTTCATTTACCCATTTGATGGTAATGTAACTTAATTCTATATTGAATGAATTACATAACTCTAAAAATTCATTGTTCGTTAATCCATGTGAAGGCGTCATTTCTATTCCTTTTGAATACTGTTTCAATCTTTCAATAGGAGATAGGCTGCAAAGATACTCCATCTTTTTAAATTCTTTTGTATAACCTTCTGAATCGTTTTGCTTAACCATTTCTACATTAAATTGATCCTCTAGTCGCTTTTCTACTTCTAATTGTAATTTTGTCATGGTTTAACACTCCTTTAAAATATTGATTTTATTGTATAGTTTTTTCTTGCCAAAATACCCTTGCCACTTCTTCATCCCACTTGTTTGTTAATTCTGCCCAATACTCGCCTATTTCACCGTTACCCAATTCTTTAATATGTTCCCTATATTCATTTATAATGTTTACATAGCACTCTTTAGCTTCTTTTTTGTTTTTATAGATAAATGTTTCAATTCCATGTTCTGCACTATCCTCAACTACAATGAACAATTTTTCCATTTCAATCATTCTCCTTTTTGTTCAGTGATATTTTTATAAATTTGTTATATGTTATTTATATTAAAGTTGTTTTCCAAGTATTGCAGCCGGCCCATAGCTTCTTTTTCAGTTTTAAATTCATCTTCGAATAATTCCTCACCATAGTGTAAGCACCATTCCCCTTCGCTACTATCTCCAGGATCAAGCCATGTCACTTCAACCCAATCCACTTCACCATCGCAATAATCTTCCTCATCCATTTCTTTTAAGTTCCTAAAAATGTTTTTCCATGTTTCCATGTCTAATCTTTTCATCGTAAACACTCCTTTTATTTAATCTTCTATTAAAGAACCAACGACTTTTACAGGTTTTCAATGATAAGGCTATTTTCATCAGCATACTTATCAGCATTTTCAAGCCAATCATAATACCTTATTTCATTATTATTAAAATGAGTTTCATGAGCATCATATGTCTTATCAGTCAATTTAAATTCTCCTTTTGCTTAATGTTTGCCTATTTAGTAACATACCGATTCTTTCTGTCTTGTCTAATTTCTTTTTTAAACTCCTTTACATACCATTTATTAAAGTCTTGTAATGCGGTAAATACTGTATAATATTTATCTTTGGCATCTTTATATTCTTCCGTGTCTCTAATATGATCCAGTACTAATCCCATTTCATTTCTTTCAAATAGTTGCAGCTTGTTTGAAGCTTCATTGCATAGTGTTTCTAACTCATGTTTATATGCTTTAGCTTGACTGTAATTCATTTTCATTTTTTTAAGTATCCTCTCACTTTAAAATATTTGTTTTATTTAACTAAAAGATACTCGATTATTATACTTGTCATAGTCCACTAGTCGCTTTATTACTTTAAATTCTAATTCCTTTCCATACTTTTTAATCTCATTTTGTATTTTTTGAAAGTGACTATTTGCTTTCATTTCATCTTCGAAAAACTCAAAACAGTTTTGCCCCCCAGTATCAATATTTTCGATATAAACAGCTATTAAAGTATCCATTTTCACATTCTCCTTTTCATAATGAAATAATGGATTTATTAGATATTAATTCCAAAGTCGATTTCAACATCATTTGCCTGTAGAATATTTACAAGAAAAATGTACCTATCCTTTTCGATATCTGAAAGCACTCTGTTTTGTTCTTCTTTTGTCAAGGCATATAATTCATCCAACATACCGTTTAAATTAAGATTTTCTCTTTTCAATTTCCATTCCTCCAGCTATATTATTTTATTTCTGTTATATGATTTTAAAATGCACATCTTCAGTTAATAAGCTTCCCATTTTATCACTGATACAACCAGACATTACATTCCGCTTGTCTATATAAGATTCCGGCAAGTCCGGCTGCCATCCATTCTCTCTAATGTCCCTTGTCCATTTTCCTTTATAATCTTTAGGGATCGCGTTCCATTCCTTATTAGTGACTAAAATCATTTTTATCTATCCTTTCTAGTGATATTGTTTTACTTCTGTTATATAAACTTATCGAATAACAAGTTGCCAGGCAATATGGGCCATTTTATCAATGCTTTGATTAATAAATTTTTCTTTGTTCTTTTCGTTGATTGCTTCATATACTTGTAAAATTATGTTAGCCGTTTGTACGTCTACAATCATGCCTTCTATTTCCTGGAATGAGTGACTCTTTACAATTTGTTTTAATTGATTGATCTTTTCCATTATGTTTGCTCCTTTTAATTTATTTCTAATTTGTGGCCGTTTGGACAGTGCTTTACATTTTCACGTAGTGCAATATACCATTCATTAAATTTTTGTGGTATATTTCCATCTAGCCATCTATATGACCTGTAATGGTCTATTTCATTATCTCTATAGTAATATGCTTCCATACCTTCATTTTTCCCCTCATTTGAAATACCATAGACTAATTCTATATGTTTTTGTCCATCGTCAATATGAGCAGATACCAATTTGTAATATGGATTGTGTTTTTCAATTTTCATTTTAAATCATTCCTTTTCGTTTTAATTTGGTTAGCGATAATATTTTATTTCTGTTATATGGAAATAAATTCATCTTTGACATGTGTAGACTGGTAAGAAACATTTGATATGTGAGTTTTAAGAAATGAATCGTATTCTTCATATGATACTTTGAGCAAGACATTCTCGCGGCTGTTATGGACACAATCAGCCGTATAATAGCGTGACATGTCCTCATTGTGTGAAAAACGAATATTGATAAATGTATCCTTGTATTGATCTTTTAAAGATTGTAACATGGTATTTTGGTCTCTGTGAGTATGATAAAGCATTATTAACACTCCTTATAGGTTATTTTGTTATTGCCAACCTGCCGGAAGAATCCGGCAACGCTCCATGCTTAATGGCCTATTTATAGTCACATGGTTGACTTTATATAACATGATGGTATTTGTCTAAAAGCTTATATTCTGCCTGGAATGGCTCCCATCCATCGTTAACCATATTTACAAAATCAATAATATATTGTTTTCTAACTTTGCCTATTTGTTTATTTTCTCTCTCTGACTTGCTTAAAATTACAAAACAATCATCATTCAAAAATGTTTCTGTCATGCTAATATCATTTGGAAAAGCTTCCGTGTTAAAATAGTCCTCCTTCTCGTTATAATAAAGCCATGCTGCCCGATCCCATTCGTTAAAATCCTTAATTGCTTGATCAAGTGTTTCCATGTTCATTTTTTACTTCCTCCTTATAATTAGAAAATTTTATAATTTGATTATACCATTTTTATATAGTTGCTATGACAACTTATCTGTTAATCGACACTTTCAAAAATCGAATATAAAGTATCTCTCATATCATACAATTCCTCTAATTTAGCATGGATGACAGTTATTTTTTCTGCGTCCCTTGCAAGGCCATGACTCATAATTGTACGATGATCCCCATCTATTCGCCTTGTTAAGTCCTCACTAATTTGTTGCAATTCCTTTTCCAAGCGATGGATTTTTCTTTCTACTTCTTTGGTATATTGATTGATTCTATCCATTCTTAAGTACTCCTTTTTAATAAAATATCGTTTTTATCTTAATTTGCTAATATTTCATAATCCACTAATCCAGCTTTTTTATTGCGCTTTAAGCTGTTTAAAAATGTTTGCTCATAATCTTTTGACATATCCTTTTCAGTATTGATAATGTAATAATCGTCAATTTTTACACTTATAACCTTTATAATCATTTTTTTATTCTCCTTTTATTAATTTATTTTTGTTTTAACTTGACATTTCCGGTAGCGATATATTTTCTAATCTGTTATAGATTATCGCTGCCAGCTTATGAAGCCCAAACGTCAATACTTCCGTTATAATTAAAATCCATTCCCCTAGCATTCCATTCAATTGTATAATTTTTGTTATCCATTGAATAACATCCTTAATTACAATTCAATTAATTTATAAATATCTAATTTCCCTTTGTTTTCTTGTATTGAATATGTTTCTTTATCATCTTTAAATTTAAAGCCTTCGCTGTTTATTGTCTCATAATGGCCAATAGGAATATAATTAAATTCTGTCAAAATATCTTTTATTGTTTCATGATCTTTTAAAGTTATTTGATTAACACCTATACTATTATCATAAAAGTTCAATTCATTAATAAGTTCATTATACTGTTCTACAGTCATTTGACATTCTCCTTTTTATTAATTTATTTTTTGTTTTAACTTAATATTTCCGGCAGCGATATATTTATTAATCTGTTAAGGCTATCCCTGCCAGCTTATGATAAGTTAAAATTAAATCATTTTTATTTCATAGTTTAGAATATCATTCCATGTAAGCCATTCCGGTTTTTTATTATCATCAAAAGAATTATATAGTTTTTTCATTTCATTAATATGATCCCTTTCATCTTCGGCCCATAGATGTTTTTTATTTCTATTCCCATTGCCTAAATAATATTCACAATCTGATTTCAATCTACTTAACAACTGATAGTTAAATTTTTCCTCTCTAAAATTTAATATTAATTTCTCCATTTTTTCATTCTCCCTTTCAATAAGCTATTGAGTTTATATCACGCTTTTAATTAGCCTTACTTTTTAATATATGTTCCCTTGCTTCTTCCTCTGTCATATCTGGCTCAATACCCAATCTAATTAGTCTTTCTCTATGTGCAATAACACCCTTTCTTGTCATGTCTTTATGTCCATATTCTGTGTCAATCCACACTTCTTTTGGCGATCTCCAACCTTTTGAAGTTAAAAATCTTACTTTAGGATTTTCGTTTTTAATTTTAATAATCATATCATACATCTTACATTCTCCTTTTCTAATTGAAATGTTGTTTTTATCTTAAATTATTTTTAAATGTAATCTATATATATTTGATCGAATAAACTTCCCTTTACCTTATAACATATATTGAAAGTATCACATATGAAAATTATTTTAGCTGACCCATCCTCATATTTTTCAAGAACATTTATTTTTTTAGCACCTAGTGACTTCCCATGCTTAATTATTAAGCTCTCATTTATCATTTACATTCTCCTTTTTGAATAAAATTATAGTTTTATGAAATTCCTTGGTGATATTTCGGGCTACGTGTTAAGACATTTTGAAGAGTTCAAACTATCCAATAACCTTTTTCTATCCCGTTTCCTGTCTGATTATTTGGTCTACCTAACCTGTACTTTTTCCCGTTATATGTGAAATAACACTTGTCAACGTATACACTTCCTCCTATTTTCCTGGTAATGTATTTATTTTTTGTGTTATCCCAAATTTTTACTTTATTCTCTCCTACGTTTTCGGTTATAACTAATATTGGCATATCCAAGGAATTTAAAGCTTCTGAAAAAGTTTTAAATTTGTGTAATGTGTAATTTCCGTTTGGAGTATTTACCATTAGATCGTTCCCCTTTAAAAACAATGGCGTTTGTTTAGTCATTTTCAATGCTCCTTTAAATTTATTTTTCCAGTGATATATGCAACGGCTTGTTATAATCTTTTTAAGTCCACTAATAACTTTGTACTGTCCGACCAAACTGGATCAATTTGCATAGTTTCCCATCCTTTTTGTCCGTATTGTTTTAATTTGTTTTTGTAATCCTCTTTGCCGATTACTATGGTTATACGATTTTATTCACTCCTTTCAAGTTCTATAACCAGTTTATAACACTATGTTATTCATATCAAGTGTTTTTTTATATTATTTTATGTTATTTTTAATTTAATTTTTTACCTAATCCTTGCTCCCCAATCCCCACAAAAAACGGCGTCTTTTCCTTTTAATATTGGCAAATCCATTTTTCCTAGTGTAACCGCAAATTGTGCACCAAGACCATTTTCCTCAGCATAGGCTTGTTTGACTGCCGTTATTGCGTCACATGAATACCATCTTTCTTCACCTGTTAACAAATTGTAAACAAAAACATCTTTTACTTTTTCCATTACTCATTCCCCTTTTTCCCGGAATTAATCCCTTCCATCCATACCCAAGCAATAACTTTGATACAGTAGCAAGGGATCAATTCAGTTTTTTTGAGCTTAAATAGATCATAATGCATTTTAAATAATATGTCAATAAGTTATTCATAAAATTTTTATTCAACAATGCTGTTTATATAAAATAAAAGCAATGCAAATGTAATGAGCATAAACAGTATTGTGAATCCATGTCTTTCAATGATTTTTTGGATCATTTGATCATTCCTTTCTATATATTTTATTATGTTACTTTTGATCTTAAATATAGATTATCACACCACTTTTTGCTTGTCAACAATAATAACATAAAATAATATATATTTTTTGGTTTCAGTGATAATTTTATTTTTCTGTTAGTATACGTCTTTCCCTGCTGGCGTGCATGATCAAAAGCTGCCCGTGATATTCTCCGTTTGCTGTTAGTATAGCGACCATCTACGGCATACGGCATTCGATGGCCGGCAGCATGTTTTATCAAATCCAATTATCAAATATTTTTTTACTTTTCTGATTTTCAGTTTTTCTATTGACTTTTTTATCAAATTATGATAAACGCGTGCGCGCGTGTATTTATAGGAAGCGATTTGATTTACATTTATTGGCTAATTTATTACAAACAATTCACTTTTTGTAACACTTATGTAACATATTTGTCATTGACTTCATGAGTAACTTAATGTTATACTATGATTAATCAATTGATAGGGGGAATTAAAATGAAAATGAATGAAATGACAATTGAAAAAGTTGCCCGCGGTCATGTCCAAAAAAGTATGGCATATGACTTGCTGAATGGACATAAAATTGTTTTTTGTGATTATATTGCATCGAAAAGATACTATGCCCAATATATTGATTCTTTTTTATCCCTTTTTGCTCGTTTTGAGCAAGAAGGATTGAGAATAAAAATGGAAATGGGGAAATATGGCGGATATTGGACAGCTACTGCCATGATCGTAAAATGAATCTGATTTATGTATACGCCTGCGGAAAAATTATTTATATCTGTAGTTACTGGAAGCACGTAGAAAAATGGATTGAAATGGAAAGAGGAAAAATACAGGAAAGGCAGGTGATAAGTGATAAGGAAATAACTTATCGGGTAGGAAAAGAAGTTTTGAAAGGGATAAAAATAATTTAATATAATATTGGAGGCACAGAAAATGGAAAATGAAAAAATTGAAATGAAAATAAAAGCAATTGCAGAATATATAGGCGAAAATACTAAAAATGTGAATCATGAATACGGGCATATTTTTTCAGCCGACGGAATAGAGTATCGCATCTATAATGAGGATGAAAAACAGGAAGCTTTACAAAAAGAAATAAAAAATAGCGTATGGGCTTTTAATCCGAGTTTTTTAGAAGATATGACAGGTTTGAACAAAGAAATTTTTGAAATGTTGGCAGAAAAATGTGAATCTGCCAACGATGCGGTTTTGAAATTAATTGAAAAAACATGTGGACTAAAAAAATTTGTTGAAAAAGCGGTTGAATGTGACGGCGCGGGTCATTTTTTGGCATATTATGACGGCGAAGAAATAGAGCTTGACAATGATTTGTTTGCTTACAGATGGTAGGCAAAAGCAAACTAGAAACATAAAGGGAGATGATATAGAATGAAAATAGAAAAAGTGAATGAAAAATATTACAACGATGATAAGCTACACAGAATTACACTTGCAATATCAAATGCAATTAATCCAACTTTTGATGTGTGGGCAACGTGTGAGCAATATGCATTAGATGTGTTGGCAGAATATTTTCTAGAAAATGGATATGTTGGTTTATATCATGATTACAATGAAGAGGAAAGAGAAGACTTTTATTGTACTGAAAATGGCTTATATTTTGATTTAAGCAGGATCTATATAGAGGAGGAAATACACAATGGATGAGACAAGAGATAAAATGATTCAGCTAAAAAAATTATTGTTGGATGTGAATGAGAGCTTGGAAATGAACGAAAAGGAATGGTTTGACTGTATCGCAGGAAACCACTATCCTTTTGATCATAGTTTTAGTGATGTGGTTTGCGATATGGTCAATTGGATAGATTACAGTGTCAAATATTATGATGATAGCATAGAGGATTCATGAGCGACTTTTATAGTCGCTTTTTTGTTTGCATTTTTTTACAAATCGCTATCCGCTGCCAAATCATACTTATATTGAATTGTCAAGAAAAATAATAAAAGATATTAAAATAAATATCTTGACATTATTAAAATAGTATGCTTTTTATTTGAATTAATTTTGAATGCTAGTACACATGAATAACTTAATGTGCTATATCGGGCAATCTGAGCGATCTGAGAGGATTTTGTTTTGCTTAACAAATATGGAAATGTGTGTGTTGAGTCATCTATAGTTTGACTATTCATAATTATTTTATTTTGTATAATAAGTGAAATATAGGATAAAAATGCTTTACATAAATAACATAATGGTATATAATTGTATTTAAGTTGAACGTTACATAAAAATGAAAAGGATGATGATGAAGATGAAAAATGTTGAAATCGTTGATGGTGTGAAAGTATATGAGTTGCCCGAACATAGCTACTATTCAGTACATTATATAGAAAACAGGGATGGTGAATCGTATACATACACATATCAGCGCCAACCTGTTCCTGGAAGCACAACCGTGTATGAAGATTCCCCTGCTTGTTACGTCGAACTGCGGGATGATGTGGACATTAGTGTTGATTCACGTGGTGATGTCAATGTCACATGGGCAAGCTACCTTCCTTGTCCGATAAGATAAAAACTCGGGATGGAGCCGATCCCCCCCCATCTAAAATAAAAATGAAAGGATTGATTTGAATGAGAGAGAAACAAGTTAAATGTGAAAATTGCTATGAAATTGTAACCGCCTATCTGATTGATGAAGATAGGCAAATATGGCAAGCGGAATGCCATGGATGCAGTTATCTTTGGATAGAAGTAGGCTGTGAGATTAAATGAGTATGGAGAAGTAGAAATGATGTATGCTTTGAAAAAGGGTAGCTGAAAAGCTATTCTTTTTTTATGGGGAAATGAATAGTTTCCAGTGCATGAATACGTTTCTTGCTTTGGCGTTTCATATTTTTACATTTTGCATTTTAGGGAAATTATATTTTCATTTGTGGGAAATGGGAAATGGAATGGAAATGAAAGGATTTATACTTTTGTGAAAGTGGATGAAAGTGGTATGGGAATATAGGAAATTGGGAAAATGAATCATGATAATGGGTGAAGTCTTGACGAAACCGGCGCCTGTTATACTCCGATTTTTCCGACTTTATGAAAAAATATATCGTTTTTCAAGATTCATTGTTTCAGTATTTTAATTTTCTTACAATTTATATAAACGTTTATGTAAAAAATGGTTATATAATGCCTATTATAATACCGTTTTTACACACTATTATTTACATAAAACGGGGGCTATTTTCCAATAAATGGATGCAAATATTTTCGCTTAATCGGAGACCACCTACATTCACACACTCTCAATTTTTCCGACTCGATTTCCCCTATTTTTATCTCGTTTTCCGTCTCGACACTCTTCGAGACAATCCTTATAGAATATGCATTCTCCCCCATTCACATTTTCCTAAAATTTCTTCAAATCCACCAATTTCCCCCTCATAATGATCTCAAAACCCTTATAAAATATCCATTGTCTCGATTCATTTTTACTATTTGAAATGTAGTATACTAATTTTCCTGTTTCCTTAACTCAAAACATTCCTTATCTCATCAACGTTTTCTCATTCAGCGTACACCAATAATCCTTATCATCACTCGATTTAATATTTCGTTCCTTTCGATACCATTTTTCAACTCGAAGTCGACTCTTTTGCTTCAAAAACCTACTCCAGACGCTCTAGAATCTTTATATAGGCACTTTAAATAATATTATGATAAATAACCCTTTAAAGCCCTACCTGCCCCCTACAAAAGAATTTGAAGTCATATTTCTTATTTCTCATTTCTTATTCTCTCTCATTTCCTATTTTTTTCTCTTACATACTGGTAATATCCTTTAGTAGCTCTATCAATATGATCACTGAACTTAAGAGCTCTTGGTAATGCATTCTTTTGAAAATTTTTAGGATCAATTCTTCTTTCTAATTTTTCCTCAGCCTTTTGATGGATTTCACTTATACTCATAGGAATTCCTTTTTCTTTCAGCAAATCCTCAATTACTGGAATTAATTCATTCATATTAAGCCTTTTTATGCTTTTTCTCTCAAATGTATTATCATGAGTTGGGGTTGGAGTTGGAGTTGTTGTTTTAACTTTTCCTTTATTATCTATCTCTTTCAGTCTCAATATCTCCTCTTTTGGTATAGTACTACTCTTTTTTTGCATAGATTCTTCTTGGGTTTTCTTATGCTCATTTTCAATTCTTTTTATTACATTGTTTGCTTCTCTGGTAACATTAGTAACCGCAAGTTCTTTAATGCGTTCATTATGTAAATCAACATATCCTTTTACTGAAAGTTTTTCTAATCCTCTGATCTCAAGCTCATTTAATTCATCTAGTCTTTTTTTCAAGTCATAATAAACCTCTGTTAATTTCCGTCTCTCTTCTGTAATCTCACGCATCATGTCATAGATATATTTTTTCTCCTCTTCGATTCTCATCTATCTTTCCTCCATGTTAAACAGGTAATTGTCTTATCATAATATCGCAATATACAATACAATCACAAATATTTACTAGAGAAAATTTTACACTTTTAGTTTTATGCTGCATCCACTTCAAACATGTCTATGAGAGCTCACTAGAGGCTCATACAGAGGTTTTAAAATGATTCTAATACAAATACCCTCTTAAGACTTAAAACGCCTCTACAGAGATTTTAATTTATAATATTTATTTAAGTTGTTAATAGGATTTATATATACAAAAAAGAACAGCCTAATATAGCTGCTCTAAATTATATAGTATATAGTTAAATCAATGGCGGAATCCCATATTTCCCACAATAATTAATAAAATCTTGTGTTGATAAGGACTCAATAAACGAAACTGCTTTTTCATAATCCTTATATTTAATAGTTGTGTATTTACGTGCATCATCACAATGTTGTTTAAGTAGAGCCCAGAATTTAGGTCTTACTTTACCAATGGCTTTGCTTAGACCATTCCAGTCTAAGTTATACCCATAAACATCTTTAGCTACAAAAGTGGATTTTTTACGGATTAATTCTTTCAATGTATCTGCCATTGCTTCAGTAATAAACACTTTATTATCAATCTCTTCGTTTACTTTGTTTACATCATCTTTAATCTGCCTAACTTCTGCAACTATGTGCTTCACTTCATCTTTAACATTCATAACCTCATAGTACATATTCTCAAATTCAACTAAACTTGCTGCATTGATTTCTGCTTGTTTTCTTATGGAAGCATTTTGCTCCTTCAACTGTCTTAATACTTGAAGACTCATTGCTCCTGTATCAGTATTTAAAATATACTCTTTATTGTTAATTTATTCATCGTTAAAGTTATAATTATTGTTGTTATTAATGTTATTCATAGTAATCAATTCTCCCTTTTTTATTTTTATTAGACTTCAGCTTTCTATTTATCCTTTTATTTTTTCTGCTTGTAACATATCTTTTAAATTTTCAACGCATTTTTCTAGAGCCTTAACTGATTCCATCATTTCTTTTCTAACATTTCTATCTGCATATGCCATTGCCCCTTGAAGATATATTGTTGGCGCAAACTCTTCTATGAATTTTTGTATTATTATTTGTGCTTCAAACATACTGATATGTGCCTCTGATCTTAGTGCCTCCTCTTTTTCCTTTTTTTGTTTCAGTTTATATTCATCAGATTTTAATATGTTTTCCAGGTTTGTTTTTTCATCTTCTAGTTTTCCAATCATTTCTTGTAATTTACGTTTTGCTTTCTCTTCTGCTTCTTGTTGAGCTCTCATCTTTTGCAGTTCTTTCGTGACATGTTCTGGAATAACCTCTGCAACCTCTTTTACAACCTTAGTTTCAACCTTTGGTGGCTTATTTTTTTCTTCTTCTAGCTCCTTTCTAAGTGTTTCAATCTCTTTTCTAAGTTTTTTTGACTCTGCTACAGTCATATTTGAAATTTCTTCTTTATTATTTTTAACTAAAGCTTTTTGTTCATCCTTACTGAGATAGGCCAATTGCTCTGCTGCTGTTGTTCCTAATTGCTTTGATGAGACTAGTTGCTGAAGCTCAGGAATTAGATCGTTTAGTTTTAGGATGCGACGTGTAGACTTTTCGGATTCTCCGAGGGCCTCCGCTATGTCTGCTGTGGTTTTAGACTGCCCATTTTGTCCACTCATCGTATGCCGGTTCATTCCATGCTGAACGCCCCAATATTCCTTCAAGAAATTTGCTATTCTACTCTTCTTAATCGGATCTGTTTCAGCCTGTCCTCTGCGCTCCACATTTTCTGCAATCAGAAGATATTCTGCTATTTGTTCATCTACGTCAATAATCTGAACAGGAACCTCTTCAATTCCCAAGTCTCTTGCAATTCTTAGCCTCTGGTGTCCACTGATTACTGTATAGTTCATGTCACATTTAATAGGATCACGTATTCCATTAACTTCAATGCTGCGCTTTATTTCCTCATATTTTTCCCCCCTCAATATCTGTAAAATAATATCCGTTCTTATGATGCTCTTTTAGCTTGTTTGTTTTTGCAGTGTTTAACAAATTTAACTCTCCTTTTATGCTTAATCTCTCAATTTCCAATTTGTTTCTATCAAATCTCATTGATCACATCTATTATTGATTCATGATTTAATTCCCCGTTCGATACATCCTTAAAAAAATTATTTAATTTAGATTCTTCACCTTGATCTTCTTTGAGTTTTCTTAGCTCTGTTACTAAACTCTTATTTTCTTCTTTTAATTTTTTAATCTCTAAATCTTTTTCTATATTCTGCTGTCTAAGCGCCCCTGTATAAAATTCAGCAAATAAATTTTCTGTTTTAAGTAATCTATTCTCTTTTTCTATTTGCTCTACCTGATTTCCTAGTTGATTAAATTTCTCTAACAAACTTAACGCATTCTCCTGATTCATCCGATTCATTCCACCTTTTTTATTAAAAGTTGTTTTTATTTACTAACAGAATTCACATCGTACTCAATTTAATTCTCTTCTTCCTTATGCTCATCAGCAGAAATTATATTTCTAAAATAGTTATCTGCATGTTTACATGTGTCTACGATTTCATTTTCTAATAGCTTGTTTTCTAAGTCTTTAAGTTTCTTCTCAATTTCAATAAGTCTATTGTTGAAGTCCTCTTCCATTGAATGAATCATCTCAGTTATCTCATGAGTAATATCTAAATTCATTTTTCTCCCCTCTTTCAGGTATAGATTACCGTAAAAATTCTATTCTGTTTATTATTATATGATTTTATGTTTCTTATGTAAAAAGAAAATAATTTTTTTTGGAAAGGGTGTGGGAAAAGCCAATCGGAATCTAGGTGAGCCAAAGGCGAAACTAGATTCCGTTTCCCACCGTAAAATTATCTTTTTGCTTTGATCCTTTTGTACTCATTTCTCTTAAATTCCTACATTCTTTTTTAAGTTTGATGTGCTGAAAAGCCTTATGTATCAAGGGTTTAACGGGTATTAAATTTCCTACATTCTTTCTTTAAGGTTACGCTTCCCCCACTATATAATAATCATTTATATAATATTATATTATTAATTATATTATATATTATATATAAATCTATTATTTAAGATTGTGAAAAAAGACCCCTTAAACTTTTTAAAGAATGATTTCATAGTTATTTACATACCCTTTTCCCTTGTAAGGCTGCCACTTCTTGATTACATTCTGGTCTCTGAGTTCATTGGTAACTCTAATTAAACGATCTTCGCTCCAACCTGTCAATTCCATGAGTGATTTATTTGAGCATCTAAATGCAATTTGATCAAATAAATTTATGTTGACATCGCTCATATATGTAAATATACCATACAGATAAAATCCAGCGCATGAAAGGTTTTTATTATTCATACACTTCTTGAATACTTCTCCACTTACCATGTGCGCCTTTACTGGTTCCCAAAACAACCCTTTTACGTTATTAATGCCCATTGACTTCAAAGGTTTTTTTACAAGATAGCGATTCGTTCTAAAATGAAACAAGTCTTTTTGAAACTCTTTATCCAGTTTACTCCACATCTCAAAGTCTAACTTACTTCCATTAGCAAATGACCAACCAACGGGAAAATCTTTAACGCTTTCTGTGTACCCCATTTTGTCTAATAAGCCGTTCCTGCTTATGATATAATTTATCCTTTTTTCATTCTCTGAGTACCCAAGCATTTTCTTCAGTGTCTTTTGTGATACTTCAAATTCCGCATACTTAGCATATCTCCACAAATATGCAACAAGCCAATAATAGCTATAAGCAAATTCCTGGTGAAGAGGAGACTTTAAAAGCCCCTCCTCTCTCCATTTCTTTAAGTCACTAATCATTTCGTTTGGCATTGCGACATTACGTGTTGCATCATCTTCTTTTGTCCAATATTTTTTAGTTGACATTGTAAATTTCCTCCTTGAAGTCTTTCTTGATCTTATCAATGTCTGCAATTAAATCTTGCATATGAGTTCTTCTGTTTCCGCTCAAGTCTGTGGCAATAGCTTTATGTAGAGCATTGTTTTCTGCCAAAAGTACACATTTCCCACTGGCTCTCGTGATACCAGTGTAAATAAGTTGTTTGGATAAAAGTTTGAACGCTACAAAATCAACTGCAAACACTACGTTTTTTATTGTGCTCCCTTGGCTCGAATGTGTTGTAATAGCATATGCCATTTGAATATTATCCAACTCATCTTGCTTTAAACAAATAACACCATTTATACCTTGAAATTCAATAAGTAGCGTTTTATCTTTCGTGTCAACCTGCTTCACAATCCCCATTGTGCCGTTATATAAGTCACCAATTGAATAATTGGGGTTTTGTATTTTAACTCCTTCCTCTTCGGCTATCAGCATTTCAAAATAATCAATTTCCTTTGGATTGTTGTAACTGTCAACACTGTGATAAATTTGTATTTCATAAGAATTTCCCTTTGCGATAACCTTGTCCCCTTCTCTGTATTCATAGACTCCACGCTTAACAAATGGTTTTGATAGATCATTGTAAACTGACTGAGCATAGAGATTAATAGA
Source organism: Siminovitchia jepli (assembly GCF_047228825.1). Lineage (NCBI taxonomy): Bacteria > Bacillati > Bacillota > Bacilli > Caryophanales > Bacillaceae > Siminovitchia > Siminovitchia jepli. The sequence continues at coordinate 112,472 of NZ_JBFEGN010000002.1, read as the reverse complement.
TTGTACGGATAATTCTCCTCTATCCCTGTTGGCCACTAAGATCTGAAAATCCATTAAATCATTGGCGACTTTAAGTTTTTCTTTGTAGTTGTCAATAATGTTTTTTAATACTGCTGCAACGGTTTCTCTGTCCTGAAATGTCATAATTGTTTGATCTTGTAACTTTCCATAGGTGTCTCTTATAGAGGTATTGTAATTGGTCAGTTGCTGTCCATCTCTCACTTTTGATGCCACTTCAATAATTCCACTTTCTTCTGCTTGTCTGTGTATTTGTATAAGTTCTCTGCCTTTGAAGTATCCTGAATGCAACAAGTCTCTAAGTATATCTCCGTGTCCTATACCGGATAGCTGTCCAGAGTCTCCAACAATAATTAATTTTGCACCTGTTTTAATGGCTTGTACAAGCCTACTGAACAATCCTGCATTAACCATTGATGTCTCATCCAAGATAATAGCGTCATAAGGCATCGGATTATATCTGTTGTATGTAAATTCACTAAATCCTTTAGCGCCCAATGCTCTGTGGATAGTCATTGAATGCAATCCTTTTTGGGATAAGACCTGACTAGCCTTACCCGATAGTGCCACAGACATGTAAGTTTTACCTGTAGCCTCAAGAATGGCAGCTATACCTGATACCGAGACGGTTTTACCAACGCCCCCCTTGCCGTTTATGATGAATACTCCATGCTCCATAGCCTCTAGAATCGTATCTTTTTGTTCATGAGAGAATTTGAAGCCTTGTTTTTCCTCTTGCTCTTCGATATACTCAAATACATTTAAATTCTCAGGTTTATAGTTTTCATTCAATCTTACTAAGTCAATTAATGAGTTCAACTCATCGCGATATAATTTAAACAGTGACACCTTACCATCTTTTGTGAAATGAAACTTTGACTTTTTATTCTTTATTTCTTTACTTAGATATTGTTCTATATTGTTTTTGTTTAATTCTAATAGTTCCACAGCCTGTTTAATTAATTCTTCAATGTCCATCCAAACATGGCCGTCTTGAGACTCTTGTAGTAGTATATAACTCACTGCTGCACCAATTCTCTTTTCACTATCTAGCTTTTCTCCTTTTTTGAGTGCATATTGATCCACTTTAGTAAAACCAAATCCTGAGATATCACATAGATTATACATTGACTCCTCAATTTTTAATAATGCAATATCTGCTGATCCATAGTGCTGAACAATTTTCGAGATTGCATTAAAAGTTAAATCAGCATCGGCTAATTCAGCAATCAATGTTTCTACTGCCCTGTTTTCAATTAAAGTTTCTTTGATTTTCTCTAAGGTTTTTGTTTTAATACCCTTTGTTTTGCTAGTGTCTACTTTCCCCTCAATGATTAAATCAACAATAAGTTCGTTTGGATATGCATTGATTAGAGCATTTGCTTGATTTTCGGTTATCATAGCTCTAAGGAATTTGTGTTGAGCCTCAACCGTATCTAACTTATCTGGCTTTACTTCAATGATATTATAGAAATCATCATAGTTAGGGTTGGGATTAGTGTGTGGGCCTGTGATGATTACATCATATTCATTTCCTTCTTGTAATCTTCTGCACGTTCCTCTAATCGTGAAGTTACCAAAACGATTTAATATGATTTCTTTTTGATTAGTAAGTGGCAGACAACCGAACATTCCCCACAAAGTCGTTTCATCATACTTCAATTCTCTAACAACCTGAATCCTTAGTTCAATTGTATTGTTCTGCAATTCATTCTCTCCTTTTCGGTTACTTTTTATGGTACATATAAATTATATGTTTTTACTATGCTTTTGTAATGAACAACTTTAAAATTATGGTTATAATTTTATGTAAGAATATTACATTTTAAGTTAACAAAAGCAATATAATTTAATATAATATATATTATAGATGATCAACTAGGGGGTGATACTTGAGAATGTTGAGTAGTAAAGATATACAGTTTATGCCTTTTGTGCTTTCAGATGTAAATGTAATTGAACTATTAATTAGATACAGATATAAGTATGACGAAAATTTGTATTTAAAAGATTTTGGTAGAAGTAGATTTGTAGATGGAGAAACTAGCATAAACGAAGAAATGATTGCAGTTTACTTAGATTTAGATAGGCTAATTAAAGAGTGTAAATTTGATAAGGTGCAAGTCAAAATGATTAAGATGCTGGAACATGGATATGAACAAAATGAAATAGCAGAGGAATTAGGGCTTCGTGAGCAGACAATCGAAGGAAGAATGAAAACAATTTTTAGAAGAATTAAACAGCAGAATGATTGGAACTGGCGGAAAGCAGTTTACAAAAAAAGTTTAGAATTAAAGACAAAGGAGTGTAACAAATGTAAAGAGGAACTGCCTGCTACTTCTGAGTTCTTCAGTACCAACAATGACTCAAAAGATGGGTTTTATTCTCTTTGCAAGATCTGTAGAAACTAGCTTTGGGCAAAAAATATTGATTTTAAGCTTTCAAGGACACGAAAGATAGTGAGAGGTATATTTTATGATAATTAAGATTAGAGGAAAAGAGTATGTTTTTTCGGACGCAATAGAACCTTCCGAAAGAAATACAAAAATAAAAAATATGCTAAAGGATAACATTATTTTTGATGATGTAAAAATGACAGTAGAAGAGTACTTTCGCATCACATGGAACAAAAAGCCAACCATTGTTGCCTTAGATAAGATTGGAAACTATCTAAGTAAAATGCCAAACCAAAATGGGAAACATGATAAAGAAATTCTCTCTAAGAATGATGAATTAGAAATAACAAAAGGTGTAAGACATAAAACCGTAAAAGGAAAAAGAGAGATTGTAGATAGTAGATATATAAATTTTTCTGAATTAAGCAAGAAAGACTCTGTCAATTTAGGATTACTGGACGTGGACGATTCAAATTTTAATTAAACAATAATGATTTATAATAATATTTAACAATACATAATAGTGTTGCAGGAACACCAAAACCTGTAGAATAAAATGAGAAAAGGATGATCTAAGAATGAGTAAAGTAAATAAAAAAGAATTGATTACACTACTTGCAGAGGAATTAGATGTTAAAAAAACGGAAGCAACAAGAATTCATGATGTTTTTGTAAATGTATTGGAAGACCTGATTGTAGAACAGCAAGCAGAATTTAAGCTTGGAGATATTGGAACTTTTAAAGTACCTGTTCGTCCAGAGCGTGAACACATTAATCCTCAAACCGGGGGGAAAGTAGTTAAGCCAGCACACTTTGCATTAACATTTAAGCCTTCTGCTAACATTAAACGTGAACTAGAATCATATGAAATAGAGTAAAAACAATACAAATTATCGAACTATGGGCGCTTTTCTTCTCTTCCTTTCGCCTGTAGTCTTTAATGTATAGAAATGACTGCTATTCCTATACAACAATACAATTAAGCAGGAGGAAGGCTATGCCACTACCGAAAAATAACTTGTTCTTTGGATATGCGAATAAATTAACAAAAGAGCAGAGAGAGTACGTTGATTCAATTATTGATAATCAAATGACAATTGTTAATGCCTCTGCGGGTACAGGAAAAACAACACTGGCAGTGATGGCAGCAAGGCTTTTAGAAAGAGATTTAGTATACATCTTCTCGCCTGTTGAGGAGCGTACTTTAGGATATACACCAGGAACAGTAGAAGAAAAAGAAGCTAAGTATATTGTTCCCTTAAAGGATGCTTTACTGGAAATGAATGAAGATCCTAATAAAGCCATTATCTTTGAAGATAACATTGAAAATATTAAAAATGGCAATGCTTGGGTACAAGCAATGTCTCATGCATTTGCTAGAGGGACAAATATAAAAGGTGAAAAACTGGTTGTTATTGATGAAACCCAAAACTTTACTAAGGGAGAGCTCAAAAAAGTGTTAACAAGAATTCATGACGAAGTAAAAGTTGTAATGATTGGACATGATGGTCAAATAGACCTGAAAGATCCTAAAAAGTCAGGGTTCATTCCCTATTTAGAACACTTTAGAGATCAACCTTATGCGAAGGTTTGTGAGTTAACAGTTAATTTTAGAGGAAATCTAGCAAGACATGCAGATTCACTAAAATGGTAAAATCTTTTCATTTTAATTTTACATTAATAACTTAGAAACATATAATATATTATGCAAACATTAAAATATCTCTTTTATCACCCAGTCACCATTTTGACAGGGTACGATTACAACTTTTATTACATTTCATTAAACCTATTAGACTAGCTACCTAATAGATAGTGTGTGGTTTGTATATAATGATGCGTCACTTGAGTTTTCACACATAGGACAAGAAGAGGTGGATGTAGTGCAGAATACCTGAGCTCAACAGGATGCTATATTATTGAGACCCCTCTCAGCTCCGACTTGATTAATCTGTGGATTTCATACGAGTGAGACCTAACAGCTTTTCTAGCTTCATGCAGACCTGTTAGACAATCTCACTCACCACAGAGGTTCTTACACCTGGATGTGGGCGAAGTTGGTTAGTCACTCCGTTTGGGGCGGAGATTGTGTAGGTTCAAACCCTACCATCCAGATATATAAGGTAAGTAGCACCTCAAAGCCTACTTGAAAGCTATGAGAAAAAGGAGACGATAAAACTATGGCAGAAATGACAGTAAGCAGGGGCTTGGCGGAGTTAAAACTTTTGGATGCGAGGATTAACAGGACGATTAATGAATCTGTATTTGGAAGTTACACTGAGGGAAAGAAGCTCCCTGCTGGATTTAATAGTGTTGAGGAAGTTGAAAAGCAAGCTAAGTCTGATTTGCAATCTGCAAAAGATTTAATCAAACGGAGAAATGAAATCAAGTCTGCTATTGTTCAGTCTAATGCTGTAACTAAGATTAAAGTTGCAGGAAAGGAATATACGGTTGCTGAAGCAATTGAGCGTAAGAGTTCAATTGATTATGATATACAATTGCTCAACAAATTGAAACATACATATGCAACACTTACTTCAAAAGTTGATCGTATCAATGAAGATGTAAAACAAAGACTTGACAGTCATCTAGAGGCATTGTATGGCAAAGAAGGAAAAAATAAAGCTTTAGAGAATGCAGAGATTGTTAAAGCTTTTAAAGAGGACAATGAAGCAAAACTTATTGATCCAATTAATCTAAAAGAGAAAATTGATCAGTTAACAAAAGAGATTGAAGATTTTGAAATGGAAGTTGATCATTCTCTTACCACGAGCAATGCAATTACCACTATTGAGGTAAGCGATTAACTCAATAGTGATAGAGAATAATAAAAACCATTGTTAGTTAGTCGAAATCTAATGAACTAAACACCCTTTAGAGGGTTGGGTTAAACCCTCTACTAATACATATTTATCCAATAGGGATATAAAAGAATACAGACTCTTTTTAGAGTGAAGGTACTACTTTTGAGCGTACTTTCATCATATGAGAGAAATATATTACAAAGATGATAAAAGCTCAAAGTTCAATCCTCAAAACTTAAGATTCAAGTCTCAAAGCTCTTATAAGCTCAAGACTCAGATTTCAACTAATAAAGTTCGATAAAATCTAGGGGAAGTGGCTCATAGGTAGTTGTTTATTGACCTTATTAGATGCCTCCTAGCTGACTAGCTAACAATACTTGATCATTTGGGGTCTTTAGCTCAACTGGTAGAGCATCCTACTCATGATAGGACGGTTACAGGATCATACCCTGTAAGACCCATACATATGAGGTTTATCAGTTCCTTGTAAAAACTGTTGAAATTAAGAGAATAGGAGATTGATATATATGGCTAAACGAAAAAATCAAACAAGTGGAAAAGGCTATTTAGAGTTGAATTTTGATGAAGGTTATGGACGAATTACAACAGTAACCAAGGATGAAGAATTTGTTTATGACTTTTTTAAGATTCTTAAAGACTATGATGGTAAACATATTTCGTTCTCCCTATCAGAAGAATTAGAGCTTCCTACTGTGGATGAGGAGTAAGTGTATGAGTTTAGAGAGACAGCAAGGTGAAAGCCTGAAAGAATATAAAATTAGGCTCTGTGAGAATAAGCAAGACTATTCTCTAACTTGGGACGAAGTTGCTGCTTTAATCAATCAGGAAACCGGAGATAGTTTTGGAGAATCTACATATAGAAAATGGTTCTCTGCGTTCCACGAAGGTCAAGAGTATGAAGCAAATAAAATTGCTACATCAGAAGATAAATTAGATGAATTTACCATCAAAAAACTTGAACTTCAAAAAGAAAGAAATAAGTTACAATCAGAAAAACTTGAACTGAACAAATGGATTAGAGAACAAGCAAGAGCAGAAAATATTGCGGAAAAGATTCAATTAGCTGTGGAAAATATGGAGCCTATCCAAATTCCTGAAATGAGTAAATCCCATTCTTTGAATTGTAAATTTAAAACAGCAATCGTTGACATTGCTGATCCTCACTATGGCAGAGAAGGAAAAATCTACGGTCTACATGGAGAAGTATTAGCAGAATACAATACTGACATATTTGAGCACAGGATGTGGGAGCTGCTAGAGAGAACGGTTGAGATTATCGAAAAAGAAAAATTAAGCTTTATTTATGTTGCGAACTTAGGTGACTCACTGGATGGTCTCTTAAGACTTACACAGCTTCAATTTCTACAATTAGGTGTTGTAGAGTCCACCATGAGGTTTGCTGAGTTTATGTCTCATTGGCTAAATAAGCTCTCAGGGTATGCAACTGTTTATTATTCCTCTGTAACTGGAAACCACAGTGAACTTCGTGTAGGGGGCATTAAGAGCGGGGAAATTAAGAGAGAGAATATGGAGCTTATCATCCCTTGGTTTATTAAAGAGAGACTTAAACATAATCAAAATGTAGTTGTATATGATGCAAAACCTTTACATTTGATTGATGCATTAGGAACTAATGTATTGTTAGCACATGGACAAGATGAAAAGAACTTAGAGAATTCCATTAAAGATTACAGCATGATCTATCAGGAACAAATACATATTTTGAAAACTGGTCATTTACACCATCATAGCAATAAGACAATTGGAATGGCCGGATTGCAAAATGTTGAATATGTTCAGTCACCTAGTATATGTGGGATTGACGAGTATAGTGTGAAGCTAAAGAAGACTGCGAATGCTGGAAGTTTGATTACGGTGTTTGAAGAGGGTTATGGGAAAGTTTGTACATATGATATCAGGCTAAAGTAATTGCTGAAATGGGGTGATTGAAATCGGATATATTGGCTCACAAGAACTTCAAACAAGCGAAGCTAATAAAGAAATTATTCCATCTAAGCCTGATGATTGGACACATGGATATAAGTTATACAAGTTTTCTTTTATGAATGAATCTGATTGCACAGTAGTTATTAACGATAAATATACTATTTTCTTAAAAGCAAACCAAGGATTATCTATTGATAAAGGTGACGAACCCATTGTGTCATTCAAGATCAAAGAAGGTGGAATCAAGTATAACTTTATAGGAGCGTTTTAAATGTTAGGTAGAGGATTTTTTATTGGTGGTGGATATAGTTCGTCAACAGATGGGGAAAATAGGGTCAAACTAAAAAATGGGCAAATTGTGTATTCTCCTTCCCTAGATTTGTATGTTGATGAACAAGACAGAGTTTATTATTCAGATGGAGATTTAAATGCAAAAATATATCTAGAAGATGGAAAGGTATTTGCAAAGGTGGTGCAATAAATGGCAGATATTGAATTAGCTAAAAAAAGCGATTTGGATGGATTGGCAAAGAAAAGTGAATTGGATAGTTTAAAAGGCAATGTACAGAAAAATGGAGCTGACATTAGCAATTTATCGACAAATGTTGCTACTCTATCTGGAGAAGTTGCTAAAAAATCAGACGAAGGTCATACACATAGTTACAACGATTTAACAAATAAGCCTTCAATTCCAACAAAAACAAGTCAATTGCAAAATGACTCAAAATTTATTACTAGTGTCAAAGCAAATGAAGTTCCTATTACCGTCGAAGGTTTAACTGCAACAAATGTACAAGCAGCCATCGCTGAGTTAAAAACAATGATTGATGGGCTTTCTACTCCTGGTGGAGAAAAATAATGATTAATCTGTTAAAACACATATGTCTATTCCTTTACGTGAAATATATAATTATAAATTGGAAAATTGAAGATCATATTGAACATATTAAAAGTAATTTAAGATAATACGGAATGATGCTAAAGTATCCGCTTCCTAATATGAAAATAAAAGTAAAAAATATTAGGAGGGCAAGAGAGTATGGAATTTCTATTAGAAGAAGACAAAGATGGATTACTTGAAAAGGTTGAAAAAGAGCTGTTTAAAGAAAGAATAATTTATCTAAATGAAAGTATTAGTGATTATACGATTGATTCTATTGTACCTTTGATTCACCTGATCAATAAACAAGATGATAACAAGAGCGAATCTGAGAAAAAACCATTACACCTGTACGTTACTTCTCCAGGCGGAGACGCATATTCGGGGTGGGGTATAGTTTCAGCAATTGAAAATTCTAAGACCCCTATTTATACATATTGTGAATCTTATGCCATGAGTATGGCATTTCCAATATTTCTTGCAGGCCACAAAAGATTCATGGGTAAATATGCTACGCTACTATATCATGAGTTAAGAGGGCGGTCTGAAGGTACTCGCCAAGAGGTTAAGAGATTAGATAAAGAATATGATAGACTTCAGAAAATGTATGATGATTACATTATTTCTAAAACAACAGTAACTCAGGATATTTTAAATGATCATCAAGATAGGATTAGTGATTGGTACATTGATATTGAAGAAGCAACAAAATATAAAATGTATGATGTATTAATTTAATAGTTTGTTTGAGGATTCTCTATGGAGAATCTTCTGAAGAGATTATTAGATTTAAAATTTCAATAGAAACTTAGAATTATATTTATGAGTTGCGACTATTGGGGCTGATCTCCCAATAGAGAGGTTTTCCATCCCACCTTGTTCGCAGCTCTTATTAAATTTGGGATGGAATTACGAAGGGATGATGAAAATTGGAAGAGACAAAAGAGTGTAAAAAATGTTTACGTGAGTTTCCTAGGAATACTGATTACTTTTATAAGAAAAAGGACTCTAAGGACGGATTTACAACCAAGTGCAAAGAGTGTAATGGACAGAAATTCACAAAATATCACCAGTTAAAAGAAGGTGAGATGTTTTGTAAAAGGTGTGAAAAAATTCTCCCTTATAATGATGAGTATTTTCCAAAAGACAAGAATACAAAAACAGGACTAAGAAACGTTTGCTATGTTTGTAGTAAAGGAAAAACGGGTTCAGCAAGATATGGAAAAAGAAAAGAAAAAACACCTGAGTGGACTAAAGAGGAAGATAGTCTTTTAATAGAGATTTACCCAGACAATCGAAACGAGGATATTATAGACAGGTTTCCAAATAGGACTTCAAAAGCACTTATAGATAGAGCCAGATTATTAGGTATCAAAAAATCAGAGCTAGGAAGAGAAAAAATCTATAAGACTCATTCCGAAAGAATGAAGGAAGAGTGTCACTGGATTGGAAAACCAAAATCAAATGAAGAAAAAGCCTATTTATCCCAACTAATGAAAAAAAGATGGGAAAATGACTATGAAAATATGCTTGCAAACGCACAATATGAAAGAACTTCTGAGTTAAGGGATTATATGAGAAAATTACGCAAACAAGAGGGGCGCTGGAGAGGAAACAACAATCCACGCCATAAAAACCCTTTAAAGGGGTCAGATAATCCAAGATGGCTAGGTGGGATAACCCCCTTGTTGTTTTGGTTTAGGAATCAGTTAGAAGATTGGAAAAAAGATAGTATGGAATTTCACAACTATACATGTGTGTTAACAGGAAAAAACTTTGATGAAATTCATCATTTATACAGTTTCAGAGAGATTGTTCAAGAAACACTAGATGAATTAGACTGGCAATATGGAAAAACATTAGAAGAGTGTTCAGAAGATGAGCTAGAAGTATTGCGAGAAACAATAATAAAAAACAACAAAAAATATGGCTTAGGTGTCTGTCTTACAAAGGAAGTCCACAAACTTTATCATGATCTCTATGGATATGGAGGCAATACACCTGAGCAATTCGAGGAATTTATGCAAAAATATCGCCAAGGAGAATTTAATGAAATATTGAATGAAGGGAGTGTCATTATGAGTGACTAAACAAAAACAAAATAGAAAAATATGTTCAAAATGCGAAAAAGAAAAAAGCGCAACAGATTTTTATTTATCTGCTAACAACATTATCAATGCAGATGGTCGCTTACCAATATGTAAAACTTGCCTGGAGTCTGTAGCACATTTTGACGACATTGAGCGTTTTATTGATGTTTGCAGAATGATAGACAGGCCGTTCATTAGAAGCGAGTATGCTGCTTCCTTCACTGCAAAAAAACCATTTGGAGAGTACTTTAGAAGAATAGGAATGCCCCAAAATAAATCTAAAACGTACTTAAATAGCGAGTTTGATGGAAATTTTTCTGATAAAGTTGCTAAACCATCAAGCGAAGTGAATAAAAGATATGATGCAAGTGATTTAATAGATTTTAAAGTTACTTCAGATATTGTTGTACGTTGGGGAAATGGATATAGTGAACAGGAGTTATATCAATTAGAGTCATTTTATGAGTCTATGATCAGAGCCAATGATATTACCACCCCACAACACGTTGAGCAGTTAAAACTACTCTGTAAACTTAATTTAGAGCAAAATAAAGCATTAGACGAGGGCAGAATAAATGATTTTAAGAACCTAAATACTCAATATAATAAAGTATTAGAAAACTCAGGCTTTAGGCCTATTGACAGAAAATCAGGGGGAGAATCAGTAGGAATAAGAACTTTCTCTCAAATTTGGGAAGAAATTGAGAAAGATGGATTTATTGAGCCTTATCCATACCAAGAAAAACAAGATATAGTTGATAAGACAATTATGTATATGGGGAATTACACTAGAAAACTTGTTAATATGCAAAGCATGAGTGAGCCACCTGAAGACACACCAAAAGTCGATGGTAGTGATGAAGCATGAGCTATAGGAATTATCGTCAAGAACATAAGAAATATACTGCTACCAACGATATTGAAGATAGAGATGCTTCTAAGAAAATGACCAGTGTAACCTCGTTTGAGTCAATGAAAGAAGATTGGAGAAAATTTTGTTCGTTTTATCGACAATATCCAGATTTGTTTATTGACTTAATCAGTCCTCCAAATTCAAAGGTTAAGTTGTTTTTTTATCAAAGAATGATGTTAAGAATTCTCTTTAGGTATCAGCAAGTTTACTTCACAATGACTCGTGGTTCGGCAAAGTCATTTACACAAATTTTAGGATTATATTTAAAATGTGTTATGTATGGAGATGTGCACTTGTTTATTGCAGCCCCGACCAAAATGCAAGCCGCGCAAATAAGCCAAGAGAATATTGAACGAATATGGGATTTCTTCCCCATATTAAAAAACGAAGTTAAACATGATTATTTTAACAAAGATTCAACCAAGTTAATTTTTCACAATGGATCAAAACTAGATGTTGTACAAGTTGCTCAATCTGCCAGGGGTGGAAGACGACACGGGGGCAGTGTAGAGGAAATAGTTGATGAAACAATGAAAAAGGACGTTCTTAATGAAGTGGTGATCCCGATGATGGCCAATAACCGTATTGCTGCTTGCGGAGGAAGTGACCCCTATGAAATTCATAAATCTACGGCATATGTAACTACAGCAGGAACAAGGCAGTCATTTGCATACGAAAAACAAATGGAAGTTTTAAAAATGATGCTAGAAGGAAAAAGTGCTTTTACATTAGGTTCTGGATATGAGCTTCCTGTTATGCACAATCAACTTGACTTGGATTACATAGTTTCACTAAAAGAATCAGAAACATTCAACCCATTAGGATTTTCTCGTGAGTATGAAAGCAATTGGACAGGTTCATCAGATAGATCATTGGTTAGTTTTGAAAGTATCAATGAATGTAGGGTATTGAATAAGGCAGAAGATAAAAATATGGACAAAAATGCAATGTATATTCTTTCTTATGATGTGGCTAGAGCAGAAGGATTGGCAAATGCAAACAGTGCATTAGTTGTAATTAAATGCATACCTCGTGGAAACGGAACATATTCAAAACACTTGGTTAACATTTACAGTTTTGAGGGAACGCACTTTAAAGAGCAAGCCCAATTCTTGAAGAAGAAAGTAAATGATTTTAAAGCCTCTATTTTAGTTGTAGACGTAAATGGACTTGGTTCAGGACTTGTTGACTTTCTCGTTTTGGAAATAGATGAAAATCCACCATACTCGGTTGTAAATGATAGTAGATATGATGTATATAAAACACCAAACTCAATCCCAATGGTGTTTGCTTTAAATTCGGGAAGTAAAGATACTAAGGCAAGTGACATACATAATTTATTTATAAACCTAATCTCTAACAACGGTGTTAAGATGCTTGTTTCAAATTCACAGGCTAGAAGTCAGATTAAAATTAAGGACTCAGAAAAGCTGGTGGAAGAACTCCTTCCATTTACTATGACTGACTTATTAGTTGAGGAAATTATGAATCTTGAGTATAGACAATCAGGTAATGATACACAGGTCAAACAAGTTTCAAAGTCTATTGCAAAGGATAAGTTTTCTGCTTTTGAATATGGTCTCTTTTATGTTCATTTAGAAGAAAAAAGAAACCAAACTCGAAGAAAGCAAACTTTCGACCCATCCAAGTTACTTATGATCAAACCGCCAAAACTATACTAACATACACAACATAATATAACATAACTCAATACACATTAACAACAAAAGCAAAAATCACACATAGAAAGGAGTTGATTCACCTGTCTAATTCGAACAATGGAACAAAAACATCTAATCTAACCAAAGCTCAACAGGAGGCAAACAAATACATCCAAGAATATACCGAACAACTACAAAGAAACTTTGCGGCCATTCAACGTATGGAAGTTGCTCCTACCGAGTCAAAACGAAACTCAGCTATCTCAAAATTTGATGCTAATCAAGTAGCTGCATGGCTTCAGAATCCATCTAGATATGAAAAACAGCTACGTCAGCTATCAAATTACTTTTATAATGTCTCATCTCACTATAAACGAATTATTTGGTATCTTGCCTTATTGCCAACTTACGCATATGTTTTAGAGCCAATGGAAATGCCAAATAAATTAAACAAAGAAAAGTACCTAAAAGCATACTTAAAGAATCTACAAGAAATTGAGAAGATGAATTTATCTCATGAGTTAATTAATGTATCTAAGATAGCTTACAAAGAAGATACATTTTACGGATATATTTACGAATCTAAAGACTCTTTCTTTTTTCATAAACTAAATCCTGACTATTGTAAGATTTCTTCAATTGAAGACGGAGTATTTAACTTTGCATTTGATTTCTCTTATTTTGATCGTAATAATGAGCTTGAATCATATCCTGATGAATTTAAAAGAAAATATAATACATATAAATCAACTAAAGAAAAATGGATTGAAATAGATTCAGACAAGTCGGCATGTTTTAAGGTGAATGAGGAAATTTTGGAATATGACCTCCCTCCTTTTAATACTATGTTTGAGTCTATTTTTGATTTAGATGAATATAAGAAAATTAAAAAAGCCAAAGCAAAAATAGATAACTTCTTATTGCTTACGCAAAAGATCCCGATGGATGAAAAGAATCCTGATTTGAATAAGTTTTTAATCGACTTGGATTTAGCTATGAAGTTTCATGGAATGATTTCTGATAGTTTACCGGATGGTGTGGGGCTTGCAACTTCTCCTATGGAAATCACAGCCACGAGAATGGAGAAAAGTAAGTCTGATACAGACACAATTGCCCAAGCACAAAGGGAAGTCTATACCGATGCTGGTGTAAGTCAATTTATATTTAATTCAGACAAGAATACTTCTATTGGATTATCTAAGTCAATCATTGCAGATGAGCAAATAGCATTCTCCTTCCTACGTCAAGTAGAGCGATGGATTAATAGAAGACTAAAAAAGATGCCTGGCCAATATAAGTTTCAACTTAAATTTCTTGATCAAACAGTTTTTAATAGGACAGAAATGACAGACTTGTATCTAAAGGCTGCTCAAGCATCTATGCCAGTTATTAACGAGCTAGGAGCTAGTTTAGGTATGAGTCCATTAGACTTATATAACAAGGCTCAATTAGAAAATGAGGTGCTTGGATTGCATGATATGTTAAAGCCTCTCGCATCTTCACATACTCAATCAAAGGGTGATGTCGATAAAGGGAGACCTGTAAAAGATGATGATGAGGTTGCGGACTCAACTCAGGTTACAAGAGATAGAGACGCAGACAATAGAAAAGTTGATGGATAAAAAGTTTACTAACCTGAAAGGGGGTGTGAAATTGACGGATAAGAAAAATATTACAAGCATCCCTGTAATATTCCAAAAAGTGGATACTCTTGGAAATGATGACTCGCGTTTTTTAAAAGTTAAAATATGGTTAATGCATACTGGTGAAAACTTCAATGGTTCTTATTTTTCTAAAGAAGTTGTGAATAAATATACTCATACCTTAGCTAATACTCCCGTCTTAGCCTATATAGAAGAAAATAGTTTAGGTGAAGAGGATTTTTCTGATCATAGAATTACTTTAGAAAAAGATTCTGATGGTAATTTTAACTTCAAATATTTGGGCGCTGCTGTTGGCGTCATTCCTGAGAATAATAATGCAAGATGGGAAATGCGTGTAACTGATCATGGAGAAGAAAAAGAATATCTTGTAGTAGATGCTCTGTTATGGACAAAATGGGACGATCCAATCAATATAATGAAGTCCAGGAAGAAAGTTGCTCAGAGCATGGAATTATCAGAAGATTATTCAGGAAGATTTGATGAAAATAACGTATTCCATTTTGAGAGGTTTAGTTTTAATGGAGCTTGTTTACTAGGTGTAGATTATCAGCCAGGAATGGATTCTGCCTCAGCCGAAATCATGTTTACGAAAGAGTCAAACCTACAAGAGATTATTCAGGAAAAACTTAACGAGTATTACAGTTTAATCTCGAAAGAAGGAGGTAGTAAAATGAACAAAGAAAAAGAGAATCTTCAAGAAGAAGTGGAAACAAGACATTCAGAACCAGAAAAACAAGAAGAGGAAATTAAAACTCAAACAGACGCCCCTGAGACTTCATCTGAGGTAGATGTCGATGTTGAGAGTAAAGGTTCTAAAGAAGAAGAAAAACCTCTAGAAAAGGATTCTGATGAGCCACAAGAAGAGATTAAATCAAATGAAGAAGATAAAAAAGCAAATGATAAAGAGGAGACTGTTCTGAAATCTGATTTCGATAAAGTAGCAGAGTCTCACAAACTTCTCGCCGAAGAATATTCAGCTTTGCTAGAAGAAGTTGAAACGTTAAAAGCTTACAAGCGTATGAGAGAAGAGAACGACCTAAAAGACAAATTTAGCAAACAAATTTCAGAAGAGGAATTCACACAAGTATTTTCTGAGATGAAGGATTCTTCAATTGAAGATATTGAGGTTAAGTTGTTTGCCTTGGTTGGTCAGAAAAACTTCTCCGTTAAAAAAGATAAAGAAGATGTTAATAAGGCGTTGGTATTTTCTAAAGAAGAAGACACAGAAGAGTCTCCATATGGAGATTTATTTAACTAAAAAATAATTTAGGAACATATTAGGAGGAATTTTATAATGGCAAAAAATAAACGTTCGACAGTAAGGTTGGATGATCCACGTTTTGCAAGTGGAGATGTTTATTCTGTAAGAGCTGAGGTTGAGCTTGAAAATGGATTTGTTGGGGTTTTAGGGGATATTGAAGAAGATAATCGCGATATTCGTAAATTAGAAACTCCCCAAGCAGGAGATTCTTTAGTGATCATTGCAAACCCTGCTCTTATTTATGACAATGCTCGTCTTGGCTCTGATCAAGAAACTAACTATTTCATGGAAGCAGGAGAAGCTGTACGGGCTTACAAACCACATGCAACTTACGTGTTTTCTGTTTCCGAAGAAGGTATCGAAGGGAAAGCTGAAAAAGGAAAATATCTTGTCGCTGGTAAAGGAAATAAACTAGTAGTCGCTGACGCTGCTCCTGAAGACGCAACAGGTTTTGTTGGTAAAGTTATTCGCAAAGATGTTGTGGGCGGAGCACTATCCGTCAATGTTCAGCAATCCCCTACTACATACGTAGTTATTGATACAATCCAAAACTAAATTTCTTAAACAAAAATAACTTAAAATATTTTTTAAATGGAGGAACAATTAATGGAACATAAAGAACTAATCAAAGCTTGTGTAGACTACATTAAAAACCCTGCGCAAGTAGAATATTTTTCTAAAGGAAAAAATGTTGATGACGTAATTAGAGGAAAGTTCTTCGAAATTATGGGTACAGATAAACCCACAATGAAAGACATCCGCAGACATAAAATAGAAGTATTTGAGATTATTGAGCAAGTTTTAACTGAAACCTATCTAAATGGAGTAAATGAAGATGAGTTTTTCATGCAATTCGCAGAAATTAAAAACCTTAAACTCGGTGACACAAACGAATTCTTCATTGAAGATGACGCTATTCTAACTGTATCTGAGCATTCTGGAAACCACTGGAATATTCAGCGTCAAAAACTTGAGGGTGGAGTGCTTTTTCCAATCAAAGTAAAATCTCACGCTATTGCTGTTTATGGCGACTTCTTTTTGTTTGTTACCGGTCGTTTGTCTTTTGGAAAGCTAGTCCAAAAAGTTGCTCAAGGTGTACAAAACAATATTTACGAGCAAGTAGCTGCATCTTTTGCTTCCACTTCTGTCCAACTCCCTGCTGAGTTCAAGAAAACTGGTGTGTATGAAGAAGGTGAATTACAAGAACTCTACTCTCATGTAGAAGCAGCTTCAGGAAGCGCTGTTGTAGTTGGAACTCGTAAAGCAATCGGTAAAATCATTGCTGGAGCAAACACAAATTTATTTACTGATTCTATGAAAGAAGAGCTTAATAAAACAGGTCGAGTTGGTATTTACAATGGCATGACAATTGCTCAACTTCCTTCTGTACATAAAGCAAATACTTTTGAGTTTGCATATGACGACAGTAAATTACTTGTACTGCCTGCTGGTGGAAGCCGTCCAATTAAACTGGTATTCGAAGGCGATGACTGGATGAAAGAAACTACAGACGAAACAAAGAATAGAGATATGACCTTTGACTATTCTTTCATTACTCGATTCGGATGTGCAACGGTATTTGATGGTTTGTTTGGTGTTTATGACTTGAAATAAAAGAAACATAGAAAAATATTACTTGTTGATCGGAGTACTCATTTGAGTATCTCCTTTCAACTAACATTGAGCAAAAGGAGATTATTAATATGAGTAAAGAACAAGAAATAAAAAAAGCTACAGTAACAAAGAAAACTGTAAAACGTAAAACAGAAACAAAAAAGGTAGACGCAAAAGAAGTTGACAAGAAGCCGACAATTAGAGCAAAAAGAGTTGAAATTGATCAGAATGCACTAATTCCGTGTCGTTCTACTACTCATGGTAACTTGATTTATATCTCAAGACGGACTGGAGAAAGAATTTTTTGGAATGACTTTGGGGATGTACAAGATATTACTATGGGTGAATTAAGAAATCTTTATTCAACTTATCCAGCTTTTATTAATGAAGTACTCTTTGTAATTGATGATGAAGATGCTATTGAATATTTAGGCTTGACTAAGCTTTATAATTCTCTTTTCTATATTGATGATTTAGACAGTTTTTTTGATCGAGACTATGATGAGCTTGAAGAGATTCTACCTAAGCTACCAAAAGGATTAAAAGAGTCTGTTGCAACAAAAGCAAGAGAATTAATTAAAGAAGGAACTTTGGATAGTCGTAGTAAAATTAGGTTAATCGAAGATAAGTTAAAAATTGATCTAACGATTTTTGATGAAAAATAAGAGGGGTGAAATAGTTGACTACCCCATTTAGCGACATTTACACAATTTTTCTCTCGCAATTAACAGATTACAATTTAAACAATATGGATGACGCGGCATTAGAGTCAAATATGCAAGGTTGGTTAACAAGTGCTGTTGGTTATTTTACAAACTGTAAAAAGAATATTACCGACTATGATCTTGATGTGGCTGAATTCAATGTTGATTTAAGTCAAATTGAGAAACAAATTTTAGCAAAATACATGCTTTATGTATATGTTGATACTTATTTAATTACTGAGTCAAATTTAAAACAAACATTAAATTCTAGAGATTACAGAGCTTATAGCCCCGCAGGTCAAATAAAAGCACTTATTGAGTTGAAAAAGCAAATTAATAATGACGCAACTGTGTTAGTGAGCAGATATTCTTATAACATTCATGATTTAGAAGGTAAGTGGAAAAATGAGTAATATCACAGAAAAAACATATAAAACATACTTGATCCATTTAAAGGATATGGTCTATAAAATTCTTCCTTTGTTTGAGGAAGATAATCCTCATATTTACGAGTATCTTGATTCTGTAATTTTTGAAATAGTGGGGCTAAAAGATGACATCTCTAATCTTCCTCATGAACATTGGTATGTGAAAGTTTTAGCGATACTCAGAGCAATTGAATCGCATTCCTTTACATCAGAAGACCAAAAAAAGATTAAAAAAGAAGTATTTAGGATGCTTAGCGCAATTGATAAGCAAATTGAGGAAATAAAAACATAAAGGAGAGTGAAATGAGTGAGTAAATATCAAGCTTATCGTAGTAGAGTTCAAGCTTCTGGGAAAACTTCAGGAGAATCTTTAAGAAACTCAACTAAAATACAGCAAGCTGATTATTTTATGAGTTCCCCTTCACTCTCCTATGTACGCTTGAATAATGAAGAATCACTTTCTCCTAGCATAGTCTCAGATGAAAACAGATTTTTGAAAAGAAGGTTTTTATTTCTTCCAGACACAGTAATAAAAAATGGCATGTATATAGAACATGATAACTTTATTTATTTAATTACTGAAAGTACAACTGATGATATATATCCACAAGCTTTTGCTGAGATTTGTAATGATACTTTCAAGGTTGTTACTGGAACTAAAAAAGTTGAGATTGACAGAGATGATTTTAATAGACCAATTCATGAATACATTGAAGAATATAAGTTAGTTCATTGTGTGTTAACCACTAAAGCATACTCAACAGCCGAAAACGCAGCTATCCCATTGCCAGATGGAACAATGCTCATAAAAATTCCATACAATCCAAATTGTAAGGTTTCCTTAAATTATCTAATCGAAAAAAGGGAACAAAAATTTAAAGTGACGAATGTTTCTTATGAAAATGTACTAAATGAAATAGGTTACATTGAAATAACGCTACAAAGAGTGGTGAAGTAATAATGGCTCTTAAACCAGGTTCAATGAGAGAGGCCATAAACAATATCTATCAGAAGTTAATCAAGAATGAAACACTATTAAGATTACTCTACTATCCACCCATGTCAGCGAGAAATCCTGATCCATTGAGTGACCAACTTTCTAATTTAGTAAATCCTGAGAGTGAAGAATATTGGAATTTAGTAGACGATAGAATCATGTTAGCAGAAAAAACTTCTGATCTCGAAGATAGACCACTATGCAGATTATATGTATATGCTGGAAGACGTAGGCCAGTATTTAACAATTATCAGCTTGCAACACAAGAAGTCATAATCAATGTATTTACACACGAATATTTCGAAAAAGATATGAGATCTGTTTGGATATCAGATGTGCTTAATGAAATATTGACTCTGAAGCGTATATCTGGATTTGGACAATTGGAATACGCGGGAGGAAATCCATTGGTAGCACCTGCTGGATATAAACAATATCAACACATTTATCGTTACTCTGATAGTAAGAAGTAGGTGATATCGTGAGAAATGATAAGGAACATTATATATTTGGGAAACCGGTTGATACCTCAGTAGGGAAAGTAAGGTTTCTAAAGTATCACGAATATATTGATCATCAAGAAAAAATGGGCTTGATGTCTATGAACGTTTTACACATTTATTATGCGTACAAAAATCAGTTCAAAAGAGAAAAAGACAAAGAAATCCTTGAATCTATTGAAATGGTCAAAGAACAGAGCTTATATAATCTTGTTTTAAGTAATGAGGATTTCTTTGAAGCATATGTCACAATATTTGAAATAGTATTGTCCGAAAATAAAACAGATATAAATTCTATTCTAAAACAGATCTTTCAGGATGAAGAGTTATTCATGTCAATGAGATCTCTAGTTTTAGAGATGAATATGACAATTGAAGAAGAGGTAAGCCCAAACCCCGAGATACAAAAGGCGATTGAGAGAAGTAGAAGAGTTAAACAAAAAGAATCACCTAAGCAATCTATTTCCGATATGGCTTCATCTATATTCATTGCCACAGGAAAAGATTATGATGAAATATCTAACATGACAGTTTTACAATTCTATGCTTCTTACTTTAGATTAAATCAATTTAAATCATATGATACTACATCTCTATTTGCCACTGTAGCAGAAAAAGTCAGCATTGAAGCTTGGAATAAACATATCAACCTATTTGAAAGAGAAAGTGACACCATAGATAAAGATAAATTTATCAAACAATTCAAAGGCATGGTATAACATGTCTTTTTTAATTAATTTTAGGAGGAATAGTAAATGGGAAAATCCGTAATTCAAGATACGGCTGAAGTAATTATCACGAATAAAGAAACTGGACAAGTCGTGATAAATGCTGAAGCTCAAGTGGCATCTATGTCACAAAGTTTAGAAGAAACACCGCTTTTTGGTGGTATTGGGAATAAGAAATTATTTGTTATCAGAACTCAGAAAGAATTGGAGCTTACCACCTCATCCGCCTTTTTTGATTTAGAGTATCTGGCTATGACACAAGGTGTTTCTGTTGACAAAGAAGGAAAAGCAACTGTAACAAAAACTGAAACTGCAACCATCGCAGAAGGTAAAGTAACAATTAATGGAACTCCAAAAGGAAAAGTTCGCATCATCGCTTTTGATGGAGAACAAGGAGATGCAACAGTTTCTAGCGGTTCAATCACTGTCCCAGAAGGTTTGGCAAAAGATGGAGATAAAGTAACCGTTACATATCAAGAAGAGGTTACAGGTCGGAAAGTTGAAATTGACTCTGAAAAATTTTCTAATAAGTTTAAAGTTGAATATCGCACAATTGCATATGATCCTGAGACCGCAATTGTTGAATCTGATATTTACTTTATCTTTGATGAAGTGGTTCCATCTGGATCATTTGAATTGAGCCTATCCAATGGGGAAGCATACGCCCCTGAATTAACTTTCCAAGTTTTAACGCCCCGAGGCGAAACGAGTATGGGAAGAATTATCGAAGTACCAAGAAAGTCTACTCCCTAAGACGCCCTCCGCACCAACGGGATTAACTTTAGATAGTTCATCTGAAAATAGTATAACAATTAGTTGGACTCCCGTGGTTTATGACGGAGGGGTATCAGAATATATGGTGTATAGGGATGATGTTTTTCTTGGCAATACATCTGAGGCAAAGTATACAGATTCTAATCTAAAACCTAAAACTACTTACACATATACAATTATAACTGTGGGTAAAAATGGATTAGTTTCTCCGAAGAGTGAGGAATTTAAGGCTACAACAAAAGATTTACCTAATCCTCAGCCACCTAAGAATCTTGCTTCGAAAAATATAACGGAGACTTCCGTTGATTTAACTTGGGAAGCCGTTTCCTATGCTGCAGGAATTGATAAATATTCTGTTTATAGGAATGGCACTCAAATCGCTACTCCTTCTGACACAACTCACAAAGATACGAATTTAAGTGGAGACACTTCGTATAAATATAAAGTAAAAGCAATCGGTAAAAATGGCAAAGAATCAGCATTTACTAGCGAAATTACCGTTAAAACATTAAAACCCGAACCTGAGCCAGAACCTGAGCCAGAACCTGAGAAGCCAAAAGGAGAATAATAAGGTTTTCTAAGAGAGCGTCAAGATGTGCTTTGACGTTCTCTCTTTGTGTGAGGTTCAAAAATAAGGTTATGAATCTCATAGAGAGTGGAGCTTATCCATATAAAACAAGAATAAAAGGAGAGTTTTATTGTGCTAAAATTTAAAATTAAAGCAGATCAAATTAAAAGATTTTCGGATTTTCTATTGTCATTGGAATTAAGAGGTACGCAAAATAGGATGAGAGTGAGAATGATAAAACAACTAGATGAAAAGCTAAATAAAATTCAGTCTGAGTACACTGAACATGTTCTTAAAGAGCATTGTCATCTAGATAGCGAAGGAAACCCTAAGATAAAAGAAGTTAATGGTCAGCAACTTTGGGATGTCAAAAAAGAAAATAGAGAGGACTTTAATAAAGACTATCTTGAACTATGGAATGAAGAGCATGTCATAGAAGGAGAAGACAATAAAAATATGCTCTTGTCTGTGAAAGAATCAGTTCTTAACTGTGACAAACTCTTTAGTGGTCAAGAAGCGCTACAATACGACCATTGGTGTGATCTGGTGGAAGCAATTGAAGATCAGAAGGAAAAAGAGTGAGCTGTGAGGAGGACAATTGATGTCAAATATAGACGTAAAAAATATTGAAGACCGGAAAGATAAGTTAGAAAATTCTTACGTTCCCATTAAGATATCAAAAATACTTGATGAAGCAAAGGAACTTGATAGGGTTGAAACATATGTTATTAATGGTGTGACAAATGAGGTAATCAAGTACAATCCAGTATTTGATGAGCTTAAAATAAATGAAATACTTAAAGAAATACAAGAGAAAATTGAGTATATTGAAAAGAATAACATTAACTTCCCAAAAGATGATGATGAGTTTTATAAATACGTTTGCTTTTTAATGATCAAGAAATTTACTCATTTTTCAAGTGAAATTGCTGATGACTTAGAAACACAATTAGCTCAAATGAATGCTTTATTTCGGTTAGGATACTTTGAGTTAATTATTGGGGAAATTTTCAATCAAGATGAGATAGCACGAGTGATTAACAAAGTTGAAAATTTGCTGGTGTTAGCTGATAGGTTAGAAAGCTTAAAACTTGACGCACAACTTGAGGCACAAGCAGTTCTACAAAAAATGATTGGAGAACAAAACCCAACTAAAACAAAACCTGAAAGTACAAATAAAATGAAGAAGTGACATCTATGCCTAAGTTTACTAGCTTTGATCAAATAGAGAAATATCTACGGCAAAAAATACCTCAATCATTAGGGTCTAGCTCAGGGTTAGCATTAGAAGATTATTTAAAAGACGAGATGTACCAGGCTATTTACGATTATGTTTATTCACAATGGGAACCTGAAATATACATACAAAGAAGAGATGAGGGAGGACTGTCAGACCGTAGAAACATGGTCATGGCAAGTCCTTTTATTAATTCTTCTGGACAGATTCAAATTGAATTTGAAAACTTGACCACAGGATCTGACGACGCATTTAGTGACAATTATATTGCAGACTTGATTGAGGAAGGGGCTGCAATAAACAATTCTAATGTGTATTGGGAAGATCCTACTGGGCCTTGGGCAGAGCCAAGACCTTTTATACAAGGAATGAAAGAGAAGATAAAAAGTGATCCTTCTACCTTAATAGCCGTTATTAAACATGCTCTTGAACAAAGTGGATTTATGGTGAAGTGGTGAATACAGTTAATGACTACATAGAATGGAGAGTTGTTATGAGTGGCAAGAAAGACAGTTTATAATCGAATATTCAATGAAAAAGATTGGGCTGAAGTCAATCCCAAGAATAAGCAATTGTTTGATGAATGGAAAATGTACTTAATGAGTGTCAATAAATCAGAAGGTACAATTAATCAATACTATAATGATTTACGTATTTTGGCTATATTTCTTCTCAAGCATTGTCAAAATAAATTTATAGTTGATTTAACTAAACGTGACATTATTGCATTTCAAGGTTTTTCTATAAATCAATGGGGGCATAGTTCTAACCGTGTAAGAAGATTAAGAGCATGTTTAAGTAGTCTATCCAATTTTATAGAAAATATTATGGATGATTTATATCCTGAATTCCGCAATATCGTAGGTAAAATTGAAGCTCCAAGTCAAAAACCTGTAAGAGAGAAAACTGTACTAACTGATGAGCAAGTTGAGTTGGTGCTAAAAACACTAGTGGATAGCAAGCAATACCAAAAAGCTTGTGCTTTCGCATTAGCTGCTAATTCGGGAGCAAGACTGAGTGAGCTTGTTAGATTTAAAGTGAGTTATTTTGATGATGATAATTTAGTTGCTAATGCTTATTATAAAACTCCAAAAAAAATAAGGATAAAAGGAAGAGGTCGCGAGGGATCAGAGGCATATAAATATGTTTTAAAAACAGGCTTTCAAGAATATCTAGACTTATGGCTAGAAGAAAGAAAAAGACTTGAAATTACCAATGAAGAACTGTTTGTTACTAGAAGAAATGGAGAATGGGTTCCTGCTCAAGATACTACGTTGCAAAGTTGGGCTACTCAGTTTTCAAAAATATTAGAAGAGCCTTTTTATTTCCACTCATTGAGGCATTATTTAACCACAAAACTTAGAGCAAATAATATTCCGGATAAAATAATCAAAGAGTTTTTTGGTTGGGAAAGCATTGATATGATTGAAATATATGACGACAATGATGCTGAAGATGATTTTGAGAAATTCTTTACAGAAGACGGAATTGTAAAAGTTGAAAACAAGGGTTTGAGTGATATTTAATCAAAATAAAATATCACTTTTATTATGGTGGAATAAATTAATACATAAAACCTTTTTGAGTTGAGTATCTGAGTTTATCGGATACTCAGTTGAAAAATTGGTTTCGTATTGAAAATCTAAGGGAATGTAAGAGAATAAATCCGAAAAATTCCGGCCTTTTATGAAATAATCCGAAATCAAGGGAAATCTTCCATTGAAATATGTTATAATCGAGTCAACAAAGGGAAATGCTTCACATATACATGTCCTTAGGGGGGTGATGTATATGTGTAAAGATGAGGAGGAGAAGGAAATGGCTATTGCTGAAAAGGAGATTCCTCTAAAAAGAATCTTGAGAAAACCAAAGGTGAAACATAATAAATTTGAAAACATGACAAACGATGTCTGGAAACAAACCAATGAAGAAAGTAAAAAGAACAGGGGAATGTCTGGTATTACGCATAAGGATTTGTTTGGGAGGTAGTCACGGTTGTCTTACTTTATAAATAAAGAGCGATGGAAGGAAATAGAGAGAGGCTTTGAATTTGAAGCGGCGATGTTATTCCCTTCTGATGCCAAAAGACCACTCTCTTTTTTTGTTCCAGATGAGGGTAATGCTAAAAGAGGATCAATTACTACAGAAATAGGTGATTTTTCACCTATAAAAGTTGGCGAAACGTTTAAAGCAAATACTCAACAAATTGTTATGAATATAAAACCAAGAAAAGTCGTTGTTTTGTCGAGTGATGAAATTAATAAGAATGAAAATTTTGAGTATATTCTTGTTGCCCCAATAAATACAATCAAGCCAAATCAAAAAATAAAAGATTGGTATAAACAGTTAATTTCAGATAGGAATCCTATATTTACTTATCTTCCAAAAGGTAATTTAGATAGGTATATTGATTTAAGCCAAACAATTGGTATACATAAATCACTTTTATTGAAAAAGTATAGTTATATTGGTAAAGAGCGTATGGAAATATTAGAAAATGATTTATTACAGTGTCTCTCTCTTGGAATAATTGACGAAGAAAGTATAGAAGAATAGAGTTACATATCTGATGACGACATCAGATTAAATTATGGGCTTTATTTATTTGGAGAGGAATGAACGGTGATATCTGTATGAGAAAGTTTTTTGGTATTTTAATATGTTTTTTATTTTTAATTGGTTGCTCTAATAATGTTAATGGTGTCGATAAAAAAGTGCATAAGAAAGCAGAAGAATATATCCAAGTGATGAATGATGCACATAATGGCGACGATGCTAGATTTAAGGATTTAGAAAATGAAATTTTTGATTTTATCGAAGAAAATACTGATCACGAGGATGAAGAAACTGGGAAATTTATTGCACATTTATTAATATTGTACTTATCTGTTGAAGAGGGCATAGACGGTAAGGAGAGGGATTCTAAAGCTGTTGAAGATGAGTTAGAGATATTTAAAGACGAATATGGAATTAAATTAGAGTAAGAAGTGTTTTTATTAGCACTTCTTTTTCTTATTTTTATCCAAACAAAAAACTCCACAGATTTTGCGGAGTTTTTTGTTATGGAGAAGACTGTATAAAATGAGGCGCAGAAAGAAAAACTGTATGTCAGTTAGACCTAATAAAATATTAATCTAACTTAAACTTAATAACTTTAGACTCTTGCACCCATCCGACATATATTTCAGTCTCTGCTTCGACTTCAATTTTTATCCAATTCCCCTTTCTTTCTAGGGGTATCACGACAGTGTTTTTTCTAATATATTCTTTCATCACGCGAGGGGATTTTTTTGACGGTCGTTCTCTAAGCTCACTCGACACTCGTAGAAATCCCATTTGTCCCATTGGACGTTCTAGATCTTGGTTATTAATAAAAACTTTTCTTGTAGCTGATA
Source organism: Siminovitchia jepli (assembly GCF_047228825.1). NCBI lineage: Bacteria > Bacillati > Bacillota > Bacilli > Caryophanales > Bacillaceae > Siminovitchia > Siminovitchia jepli. Next base: position 85,872 of record NZ_JBFEGN010000002.1, on the reverse strand, counting down.
CAGTTTGACTTTCACTGATTACCATATTTGCAGCTTGCAGTACTTTGAAATCATGATTACCAATTGCAATTTGTGAGAGTTGGAAATATAAATAAACAATGAAAAAAATGATGAGTTGCCCGGCTCCAGTTACAAGTAAATTTTTAACTATTTCCGCGATAAAAGTTTTTATGCGTTTCTCAGGTTTATGTTCTTTGGCAGCAATGGATTGTCCATTTTTCAATAATTCTTGAAACTCATCTACAGTCAATTCATAGACATATTTAGGTTTGGAGGGTTTATTGTAACAGGTCTCCTGTGTCTCATGAATTAAGTAACCTGTCTTGTCGGTAAATATTTCTATTTCATTAAAAACACTCAAGTTGTCAATGGTAATATCTTTAAATAATAAGTTCATATCAATTGAGGACTTGATGACCTTCGAAAAACTGTCAGAATACCAATTCATTATTTTAGAATGATTATTTAGCTTTTGAAACTGTATATCTAGTGAAGATATAAGATTCTTTTGTATACTATCCTGTAATGTAAGCGTAGATGATTTGAGATACATGGAATTTCTTTTATTTAAAATTTTCAATTGCTCTTGTAAGGTTTGAAATGGTTTGATTTGCTCTTGTAAGGTTTGAAATGGTTTGATTTGAAATGATCTTACTTCGAGTCTTTTCTTTTGATTCTCTAAGATTTGAACCCAAGATGGTTGTACCGTAATTTTTAATAAATCCTGTACAATTCTTAAATTTTTGAATGGTTCATTATCAATGTAGTTATTCATATTAACTTCTCCTGTATTTAATGTTTATTGTTATTATATAGAAAAAACTAATTGAATCAATGAGTCTTATGTTGGAGAACGAGGATATATGCAAAGAACCTAATGACTCTTATTATTATGGATTTTTTGTCTAATTCGTCAAGTAATGAAATCTGCCTCTTCATTACTATAGAAGACATATTTTTTCTACATGTCTTTTAAAGACAGTTATAATGTAGTTCTGTAGACTTCTGTTATCTGTCATAGCCAATTATTTTAAGTCGGAATGCAATTCTTTTGGAAACCTTACATTAAAGATACCATGAACACAACTAGAAATACATAAAAATTCAGTTATTGACACCAAAGGTTCTGTATCACTATGACACATTAATAATACCACTTGATTTTTTAGGAGTCGATCTAATAGTAAAGGATACAATCTAAAGAATCTGCATATCATCTGACCATCTTAAAGGATTGTGTTAGACAAAGAAAGTAAAACAATCCATTACCGTGAAATTTATAACGACTCAGAATTTGAGTCGTTTTATTTATGTTCATATTAAGAGAAACTACAGAAAGGAGAGGATTACAATTGGCAAACACCGGAAGTCCGATAGAATTGCTTGTAACTTTAGGCGTTAACGATGCCCCCTCAAAAGACAATATTAACAGTTATATCGAGAAATTATCTAAAACTTTAAAAGAAGTAAATTTAGAGTTTGATGTAAAAGGACAACTTAAACAGGAATTAAAATCTGTTCAAGAAGGACTAAAAGAAACACAAAAACAAGCAGTTGACACAGGTAAAAAAATTCAAGATTCCTTTACATTCAAAGGAAATATGAAAGAAGCTCGTAAAGCGGCTAAAAAGATGCTTGAAGAGCAAAATAGAGAGTACTTTAACAACTTTAACGAATTAGAAAAAAAGCTCCAGGCAAAAGGTTTTAAGATTAAATTAGAAATTAATCCTGATACTGGAAAGGCAGAAAAGGCAATTGCCACCCTACAAAAATCAGCCAATGAAGCTTTAAAAGTAACTTATAAACCTTTTGATATATATGCCAAAGACACCAATAAGCTTGGTCAAGGTGTTGCCTCAACTAAAATTGAGACATCTAATACCTCTACACACAAACTTGAAGAAGGACTCAAAAGAGCCAAGAGAGAATTGGATGAAATTGCTCATAGGGGAAAGCTCACTGAAGATCAATTAAGAAGACTAAGAGAAGCACTCCCTAAGGTTCAGGATTCAGAAGGACTTGCAAAGTATAACCGAGAAGTACAAGAATCTCTTGATTTAACACGAAGACAAAGAGAGCTTCATGATGCAACAACAGAGGTTATAAAACAAAGAGATAAAGCATTAAATCAACTTACAAGATCGGAAAATTTATTCAGAAAAACCTTTAATACTGAAAGAGGTAATGAGGTACGAAAAGGTCTTGAGGATATCCCAATTGAGTTTTCTAACATGAGGGAAATCAAGGAAGCTCAAGGTCGTATCTCACAGCTTCGAACGCAGATCCAAGGTTTAAATGCTGATGCAACTGAAGCAACCAAAAACTCTATGGGAGTTGTTGAAGCATTTAAAATCGCAATGGAACGCTTCCCGATTTGGATGGCTGCATCAACTGCCTTCTATGGTACTGTTCGTGCTATTCGTTCGGCTGTACAACAAATAGTTGACATTGATTCACAGTTAACTGTATTGAAGCGTGTTGCTGGCGACGGAATTGAAGTAAACGAGGTTCTTGAAGAATCTATTAAATTGGCTCAACAATTAGGAAATCAAATTCAAGACATTAATGAAGGATTTATTGCATTTGCTCGTCAAGGTTCTCGTGGTGACGAGTTAAATATGATGACTGAATATGCCACTTTACTTGGTAATATTTCAGATATGTCTGTTGATGACGCAGCTTCCACGTTAACAGCAGCATTAAAAGGTTTTAATATGGAAGCTCAGGAAGGGATACATGTTGTAGATGCCCTCAACGAAGTTGACAATAACTATGCTATAACCACGGGACAGCTTGCACAAGCTATCATGAGATCGGCTGGAGCTGCCCACACATACGGTGTATCCCTGGAAAAATCAATTGGCTACACAACCGCAATTGGTGAAGTTACGAGAGAAAGTGGTTCAGTTATCGGTAAAAGAGTTGCCGATGTAAAATCTTTTCTAATTGACTTGGAACTCCTAACTGCATAGCAGAAGGACAACAAGGAGCAAGGGTAATGCCAGCTTGAACGACTAAACGAAAAGACACCTTTATTAATAATATAAAACAATATAGGTGAAGCGATAGTCTCTTTGGTTACAATAAAAACAACCTGATTAGGAGTGAAGACAATGAACGAATATAAAATTGACAATAAAAAGGATTTTAAAGGTTTTATGATTGGAACTATTTTAGGAGACTCTAGTTTATGTGGAAGAAAAAATAAGTATCTTTTTACTGGGCATGCAGAGAGTCAATACAACTATATGCTCTGGAAATTGGAAACAATTTCAGAATTCATTCCAGTACATTATTCTATTACAGAGAAAAAACAAAACTCAATTAATAAACAACGATTTTTTAGAGCTCATACTAACACCCATCATAAAATAACACACTATTACAACTTTATCTACAAAGATAATAAAAAAGTTATAAGCGAATATGTTTTAAAGAATTTTAATACTGTTTCTTTAGCCACTCTTTTTATGGATGACGGTTCTAAAGAAGCGTGTTTTGATAAAAAGTATCAAGTAAAAAAACTAAAGTCATATAAAATATCACTAGGCAACTTCACTTACGAAGATGTCATTTTATTATCTGAACACTTAAAGAAAAACTTTGGTTTGCATAATTCTGTCTACCTTGAAAAAAGAAAATATCCAATTATAAGAATTTCTAGAAAGGCTGATAGAGAACGGTTTAAAAATATTATAGAACCATATATGCATAAAGATCTAATGTATAAATTGTCAATTTAACAATAACCAAAGAGTGAACTGAACATCTATGGAGACATAGAGAGTGGTTAAAGCCCACCGCCATATAAGAATATGGTCAGTAGTCTTTTTTAAAGATGAAAGTAACAGAAACGAACTCACTGAAGTCAATTTACTCTCGTATCACTTCAATTGATGGTGCAATAGATGCATTAGACGCTATTGGAATTAGTGTTAAAGAGTCATCAGGAGAAATGAGAAATGTTGAAGATATTCTTGATGAATTAGGTGGAAAATGGTCAAGTTTAACTGCTGAACAGCAACAGAATCTAGGGTTACAAATAGCTGGAAGGTATCAACTCAGCCGCTTTTTGATTATGATGAACCAATACGAAACAGCCCTAGATGCTACTGCTACAGCAGAACATTCAGCAGGTTCAGGTTATCGTGAGAACGCTGAATATCTTAAATCCTATGAAGCTAGAATCAACATGGTTAAAAATGCTTGGACAGAAGCAATTATTGCTATGGAGGATTCAGGTTTAGGAGATGCAACGACCAACATTTTAGGTGCTGGTGTTGATGTTTTAAAGTTATTAACGGCAGTTATTGATAAAATAGGCGTATTTCCCACTGTAATTGGAGGTTCAACTTTAGCCTTTACTCTTCTTAATGATAATTTCAGGAATATCACTACTTCATTGAACTCAGGTATCATTGCGGCAATAGATAAAATTCCTGGGGTCTCAGGTAGAGCCAGTGCAAGTTTAGCTAGTGCAAGTGCTTCTATGACTGCAATGGCAGGATCATCAACTGCTGCGACAACCGCAGTGAATGGACTCAAACTAGCACTAAGCACATTTCTTCCGGCTGCTGCGTTTATGGCAGTTGGATATGGTATATCGTATATCGTAAACAGACTAACTGAATACAAACAAAAACAAAAAGAACTTAATGATACAATTGATGAAAATAATAAAAAGAACATAGACGCAATTACAAAAAATAAAGATCAAGTAGACGAATTAATTAAGTCGTATACCGAACTCTCCAATAAGAAAAAAGAAGGAAACTGGAATACAGCAAATGAACAAGAGTATCTATCTGTTCAACAAGAATTAGCAGAATTGTTCCCTGGGCTGGTTAAAGAGATTGACAGCAAAGGTCAAGCGCATTTAAAGTCGGTTGACGGTATAAACGAAGAAATTGAAGCAACGGAGCGTTTATTAACATTAGAACGTGAAAAGACAATTCTCGATGCAGAAGATAAATATAAAGAGAGAATGGATTCTCTAGAGGATTATAAAAAAGAAATAGAAGATATAGAAAAAAAGCTGGAGTCTCTTTCAGAATCTGAGAAGAGAAATAAAACGCTTTGGCAAGATGATCAAATTACAAAAAACCATGAAAGAAGAAGAAATGAATTAGAAAGTGAATTATTATATTATCAAACATTATATTCAAATGCTGTTAAAGGAATTTCTTCAGAGGTTGAAAATGTATTTAGTGCCACTGTAAATTCAATGACTGATTTTACTCCTGAAATAGAAAGTGCAATTAGCTCAATTTTTTCATCAATTGATTTTTCTAGCCAAAAATCTGCCGAGAAAATAAGTAATGTTGAAAAACAGATTGCATCATTTGCAAAAGAATTAAATGATGCGTTTAAAGCCGGAGATAGTACAAAGTTTGATCAAATTGCTGAAGACCTAAAAAAATTTTTAAGTACTCAAGGTGTTACAGATTCTGCGTTAAAAGGCTTAAATTTGTCCTATGGAGAATTAGAGACAGCAGTTGAAAATTACAAAGTGGCTAAAGAAGAAGCTAACAAAATTGACGAAGAAGGTATAGAAAATGCCGAAGCACAAATGGAAGAAAATGAAAAACTTAAAAAGAGCTATAATGATGCTGTATCCAACATAAAGTCTCTTAATGAAGTCCTCAACGAGTTAAATGACGGCCATAGTGTATCTGCTGATAAAATTGGTTTTTTATTGCAAAAATATCCTCATTTGCTTACATATATTAACGACGAAACAATGCTCAGACAGATGGTTGAAAAAGAAATAGAGAAAGAGACCAATCTGGCTAAAAAATCTGTCATAGAAAAAATAAAAGACAGTCAATATTTGTACACCTCACTTTACAATGCAAACAAAAAGTATTTTGATGGTTTATCTGAAAACTATAAAGTTGATTTAAAAAATGCTAAAACTTTGGCTCAAGCTAAAGCTCAAATTGAAAAAGCATTATTAGATCAGTTAGCATCAGGTTGGAGTAAGTACTATAATGCACAATCTCAAACTTTTACTAGACAAGGGGAAGAATTATTAAAACAAGGCGGAGAAATGGGTTTAGTACTTCTGCAACAAGTGCAAAAAGCTAAATACGAAGCAGGTAAGATCTCAAGCGCCTTTGATAATCTAACTTTTGACTTTATCGGTTTGGGTGACTCTTTTAATTCTATTTCAAGCGCCGGGAGTGATTTCGAAAAAGCCGGGTCGAAAGCCAAGGATTCCACAAAAAGTCTAAGCAAAGAATACGAATACGCTACATATGTATCCGATAAATTTAAAAAAGCACTAGAAGAAATAAACCTGCAACTCGAAAAACAAAAAGCAATACAGGAATCGCTGCCTGATCATTCAAAGAAGTATCGTGATGCATTACAGAAAGAAATTAAGTTATTAAAACAAAAAAATCAACTGATTATTGATCAAACAAAATCTCTTCAAAAGCAGATCAAAGAAGGAAAAATTCAGCAAACAGGTGTAGTCACAACTAGCTCATCAACAGCGAGTGGATATTCAACTGGATATACAGGTAAATATGCTAGTGAAATAAATAAAGCTGCTAATAAATATGGAGTAGACCCTAATTTAATTGCCGCCATTATAAAACAAGAGTCTAATTTTAATCCTCGTGCCAGATCACATGCCGGAGCAATGGGGTTAATGCAACTAATGCCTGGCACAGCACGTAGTCTCGGTGTTAAGAACGCTTATGATCCACTCCAAAACATTATGGGTGGAACTAAATATATTGCTGACCAATTAAAAGCGTTTGGTGGGAATTTAGAAAAAGCATTAGCAGCGTATAATGCAGGCCCTGGCAATGTTCGTAAATATGGCGGGATACCCCCATTTAAAGAAACTCAAAATTATGTTAAAAAGGTAACACAATTTTATAACCAGCTTAACAAGTCTATATCATCAGCTTCTAAATCTGCTGCTGACTACTACTTAAATAATTTTAGACAAACATCTCATTTCGGAGACACAAGAGGACGATCAGTCCCACACAAGGGCTTAGATTTTGCTAATGGTAGACAGGGAGACCCTGTTAAAGCTTTACGTGGTGGTAAAGTCCTTACGGCTACGTACAGTAAATCAGCAGGTTATTGGGTTGTAGTACAACAAGACGATGGTACTGTTGCAAAATACATGCACATGCAAAAAGGGCTTAATGTAAAAGCAGGACAAACAATTAAAGCTGGACAGCAACTAGGTAGAGTTGGAAATACAGGACAATCTAATGGTGCGCATGTACATATCCAAATTGAACAAAATGGTAAAGCCATTGACCCTCTACCATACATGAGGGAGCTTTCTTCAAACGCATCTAAAGAAATTGCACAACAGGCTCAAAGCATTGATGAGGCAAGATCAACTGTTCTTCAATTACAACAAGATTCAATAGCTATACAAAAGCAAATTCAGCAACTGTACATGGATATAATTGAGAGCCAATTGGCTGAATATGATAGACAAAAAAATAAATTTGAGAGAGATTTAACGAAAATTGAAGTTATTCAAAGACGTGAGAACACAGCTTCGAAAGAATGGATAAATCAACAAGCCAAAAAAGAAGAGATATTAAATAAACAAGTTGAAATAGATAAAAAAGCAATTAAATACATTGAACAACAAATAAAAACAAATAAAAACTTAAATGCAGCACAAAAGGCTTTATTAGAAGATAAATTGGAAGATCGCTATAAAACACTTCTCTCCTTAGAGAGAAACCTTCTCGATGAACGCATTTCAATGGCAGAGTCAATTATAGATACGTACAAAAAAGGTTTAGAAGCCCAAAAAACAGCAGCCTTAGATGCAATTGATGAAATTATTAATGGAATCAATAAAGCCGCTGATGATGAGGCATATAAGAAAAAATTGGAAGATGCTCAGAAGAAAAGGCAGGAGTTATTGGATGAGATAGCGAGTCTATCACTCGATGACTCTGACTCAGCAAAGAAAAGAATATCTGAGTTACAAAAGCAATTGCAGGAAGAAGACAGTGCCATACTTGACATGCAAGAGGATAGAGCAAGAGAAGAGCGCATTGCTAATTTGAATGAAGAGAAGGAGAAAATCGAAAATAAATTTGATGATTTATTAAACGATGAACGAAAATTTGCAAAGATGCGTTCTGATATTATAAATGCAAATGCAAAGTCAATTCAAAAGGATTTGGATAAATTTTATGCAAACATTAAGACCAATACTAAAATATTGGGAAAATCAGTCTCAAATAACTTAATTGACTTAATAAATCAAGCTAATGCTTATCTAGGAAATAAAAAGTTTAAACCTGTGAAAGTTGCTTCTGCTTCTGAAGGTGGATATACAGGTAATTTTTCAGGAGGTAAATTTTTAGAAGTCCATGAAAAAGAACTTATTTTAAATAAAAAAGATACTTCTAATTTCTTAGAGGCATTAAAAATTACCAGGGATATGATAGACAGCAAATTACCTAAACTTCCACAAATTAAACTGCCTCAATTAAGGGATGTTAGAGGAACAACTATTAATTATGATATAAGCCTTAGGGTTGATAATCTAAATGGGGAAAAAGAGGACGCAAATTTTCTTCTAGAAGAAATGGTAAAAGGAATCAAAGCAAAAGGCGGAAAAATATAGTGAAGAGTCAATCATATACCGATTGGCTCTTTTTGTTTGAAGGAGTGATTGGCGGTGATAAGAGAAAGTCTATATTTTTCTTTCGCAGGTAGAAGATCAACCGAATTTGGAATTTACAACATAAATGTTAGTGGTGGACTCATGGAGGAACAAGTTGTCTCATCAAGAACAATAAACGAAGTTTCAGTTAGAGATAATCCAAAACCATACTTTATTGACACTGTAAAAGAACCAAAAAAATTCTCTCTGAGTTTTTCTTTTTTAGAAACAAAAATGACTGATGAAATGGAGAATGAAGTTCTCGGGTGGCTGGACGTAGACTTCTATCAACCATTGTTTTTTAGTGAAAATATTGATCGTGTCTTTTATGCCATGCCAGTAGAAGGAATTAATTACATACACAATGGATTAAGGCAAGGTTACTTAACGCTTACCATGAGATGTGATTCTCCATTTGGGTATAGTCATGAGATTACTACACCTTGGCATGAATTTATTAAGAGTAAACCGACATATAAAGATACAATGCTTCTTGAAAATAAAGGGCATCACCCTTTTAAACCTGAAATGTGGATAAAAAAAGTAGGTAATGGAAACATCACCATTCACAACTTATCAAATGGTTCAAGAATATTTAAAATTAATAACTTAAAAGACAATGAAGAAGTTTATGTGGATTGTGAAGAGCAAATTATAGAATCTAGTCTCCCTAACATTTGGAGATATGACGATTTTAATGATGAGTATTTAGAGATTGTTTATGGTAAAAATCTCTTAAAAATAGATGGAGAAGCAAAAATTAAATTTAAATATAGATACATATTTTCGTAGAGGAGGAGTGAAATTAATTGAGTTTTATTAGGCAAAATTTAAAACCACAAAAACTAGAATTATCACTAGCTAAACCCGATAGAACAGTTATTGGTAAATTGCTTCATATTAAAAATGAAAGACTGAAATTTAAACATGGCGAAGTTAATGAGCTTTCCTTCACTCTTCCTTACGAAGTAGTAATGAGAAGTAAACTGGTAAGGAATCCCCATATAGATAAAATCAAGGAAAAATTCTTCATAAAGATGAAGCTAGGTTCTAATGAAGAGTGGTTTATTATTACTAAATTAAGTAAGAAAGCTGATAACACTGATGACATGGACATTCAGTGTTTTTCTTTGGGATATCAGTTATCTTATCAAAGAATGATTGACTATGTTGGGAAATCGCTTAATTGCTTACAGGTGCTCACGGATTGTCTCAAGGGTACTACATGGAAAATTGGTTATATAAATCCAGAATTCAATTTAAAGCATCGTCAATTCGATGTTTCCAGTAAGTCTAAGTTAGAATTCCTTTATGAAATTGCTGAAACCTTTGAGGGAGTAGTCAGATTTGACACCATTAGTAACAAAATAAATATCTATAAAGAAGAAGAAATATCACAACATAAAGGCTTCTGGATCTCAGAAGGGAGATACTTAGAAAACATTGAGAGTTCTATTGATGCGGATGAAATTGTAACAAGGCTATTTGTCAAAGGCAGCGAAGGATTAACAATCAATAGTGTTAATCCAACTGGTCAGGCATACGTCGATGATTTTTCTTATTTTTTAAGCCCTTTTGAAATGGACGAAAATGGTAATGTAGTTTCTCATAGTGATTTTATGAGCGATGATTTGTGTATTGCTTTAATTAAATATAACAAAATGGCCTCTTCTTTAAAAGGCGAATTTGCAAACCTCTTAAATGAAAAGAAAGAAATTCAACAAAAGAAAACTAAAGAAGAAAACAAATTAAACGAATTAAACCATGAACTAACCATTATTCTAGATAGATTGGATATTGCTAAAAAACTAGGAAATGATACTTCTCAAATTATTTCTGAACGCAATAGTAAACAGAATGAAATTAAAAATCAAAAACAAGTGATTGAATCAATAAAAAAAGAATTAGAAAATATTGATAAGAAAATAGAAGCACTAAAACATCAATTGAACATTGAAACTCATTTGAGCGACAAACTTATGAATGAATTAACGAATTTTATTCAAGTGTTCGAATGGACGGATGATAATCAAATAGACCCTAACGATCTATATGAAGAAGGAATGAAGCATCTTAAAACCGTTAACTCACCGCCTGTAAATATGAAAGTTGGAATTGTAAATTTCCTTGAAATGGTAACTGAAAGCCATAACTGGGATAGATTGAACGTTGGGGATATTGTAAAAATAAAACATAAAAAATTGAATATCTGGGTAACGGCTAAGATTATTGAGATTGAATTTGATTTTGAAAATGCAACGATTGACCTGTCTATTTCTAACATCAAGGAATTAGAGACTACAAAAAATAAGATAAAACGTGCATTTTATACAATTGACCAAGTTAACACAGATTACAATTCCAGAAAAACTGATTGGATTAAAGTGACTCAAAATTACAATTTAAGAAACGACAGGATTAAAGAAACTCCTGTCAATCCTTCTGGTCTAACAGTATCACATGAAGAAAATGATGACGGTTCAGCGAGTCTTATTATGAATTGGAGTTATCCAAATTATGTTGAAACAGAGAAAAACGTACATAATATTGATGGATTTATTGTTTACCTTTATTCAGATGTAGATGACACTCCTTACATCTTTGGTTCAAGAATGGCAAATGAAACTATGATTCCTGAATTGCATTATAGCACAAGATCCTATACATTCCCTAGTGTTCCAGGAAATAGATATTACACATTAGGTGTCAGAGCTTATAGAAGAGTTGACCCAGACATTAATTCAGACCAAATTATATTTTCTGATATTGTTTCACTTGATAAACCTTATCTCCCTACAACAAAGATAAACTTCAAGGGAAAAGTAAATGGATCAAGTTATACAGTTGCTTCTGAAGCACCTAAAAAGCCTGAAAATGGCGATATCTGGGTAAACACTCAAGATGCAAAAGTATATGTTCGAGACGGAGACAATTGGAAGGTTGACAATTCTTTAAAAGACTCAAAAGACTACACAGACAAAATTATTGGGATAACTGAAGAGGAGATAAGAAGAGAAGTTGAAGATGCTTTAAAAGAAGTCGATGAAGCAATGGAGCGTGTTAACTCGGAGGTTGACCGCATCGAGAATGAAGTTGTCCCTAGAATCAACGAAACGCTCAAAGACATTGACAATCGAATGGAATTTGTCGATTCTGAGATGGAGCGTATTGAAAACGAAGTTGTTCCAAATGTTGAAAGAGCCATACGTGAAACTTACATTCCAAGACAAGATACGCCACCTGAAGAAATTGGATCAGGTTTATGGTGGGATACATCAGTAGAACCAGAGAGATTAATGAAGTATGACAGCTTAACAGGTAAATGGGTTCCAGTAGGCCCAACGCAAGAAGAATTAGATGAGATAGTTAAAGAAGTTGAAGATGCTTTAAAAGAAGTTGATGAAGCAAAGGAACGAGTCAACTCAGAAATGGATCGTATCGAAAACGAGGTAATACCTGAAGTTGAACGAGCCATTAAAGAAACTTATATCCCTAAACAAGAAACTCCGCCTGATCCAGAAGAATATAAGCTATGGTGGGATACTTCAAAAGAGCCACCAAGGTTTATGCAATATGACGAAAATAAAAAAGAATGGGTTCCTGTTGCACCAACAGAAGATGAAATCAATCAATTAATGGATGATATACGTAATAGTATCACAGAAGGTTATCAAGAATACACACAAGAAGAAATAGAAGCTATTCGACAAGCTATCATTGACGATTTAAATAGTCGTATAGGTAACGTAAATGCTAAAATTGATAATTTAAACTCAATTGCAAATAACCTTAGAGATCGTGCCGATTCCACTGATGAATTATTGTCGCGGCATAATGGAAAAATTAACACAATTGAAACCAACTTTAATGAATTAGAAGGTAGATTTTCAGCAACATTAACAGACATACAAAAAATTGATAATACTGTTCAGGGTCACACAGCGACATTAACTGCACATGCTAAAGAACTCAATGCAAAACTCGATTCTCTTAAATATGAAAGAGATATGGAAGGTGTCTTGAATAGAGTCGAATCAAATGAAACTGACTTAAGATTGGTTGCAGAGGGATTAGAGTTAAGGGTTACGAAGGATGAGTTTAATGCGCTGGAGATTGGCGGGCGAAACCTTTTAAAAGACAGTAACAATTTTACTACTCTTGGAAAGTATCAAGGAGCGCAATATACCTATAAAACAGGGATAAGTGTTCCAGAATGGAATGCCACTGACGCTACAGAAATTCATGTAACAGGTGGTACGAGTGCTGTAAAATTAACAAAACAAACAGGAAACCGAACTATCATAGGTTCTAACTATGTCCATAGTGTATGGATAAAAAACATTGGGACGACAGTCGTTAGAATATCCAACAACTTAGGTATGACTGAAGAAGTTTTACCCAACGAGAGTAAGCGAGTAATTATTTTCGGAGTTGGAAAAGAAGGGCAGAATGAACAATTTAATTTTAACGCTAAGAATATTAATGACAACCTTGATTTTATAGCATGGAGAATGCAAATCGAGCAGGGTACTAAGGTTAGTAACTGGCAGGAAGCCCCCGAGGATATTGATTATGAAATAACCGCCGTACGTGATCGTGTCTCAACAACAGAAACAACTCTCACTGCTCATGCAGGATTAATTGAAGCAAAGGCTGAAAAGAGTGAAGTTTACACTAAAACAGAGGTAAATACAGCTTTAGGTAAGAAAGTTGATACCACTGTTTATAACAATAAGGTCGGAGAGTTGACTACATCCATCAATAATATAACTGCAAGAGTTTCTAACACAGAAACAAATATTGATGCGCTGACCGGAAACATGACAAGTGCTTTGAATCAGATTGCTAATCTCGATATAAAAGCTAATCAAATTGATTTAAGGGTGTCTGAGGTCAGGGCTGAATTTGATAATTTGGAGATTGGTGGAAGGAATTTAAATAGAGATAGTAATAATTTTAGCAGGAGTGTTTTAGCCGCCTACGATGGTTCAACTTTAACAGTTACTGAAAATGTATCAGTTTCAGAATGGGGAGCAACTGATGCAACAAAGATTTATGCCACTTCGGGAAGCCAAACATCTTTATTAAAGGCTTATAAGACAATAACCAATACAACTTCAACAGTTGAAGGGGAATTATACACTGTATCTATTTACGTTAAAAATAATAGAGATGTAAGTATGTCCGTTCGCATAAACGGAATAGAAGGAACTCCAATTGAAACAATAAAACCAAATGAAGCAAAAAGAGTAACTGCTACTGGTAAGCGTACATCTTTAGAATTGCAACTACAGTTTAGAGCAAATGCAAATGGTTACTACCTTGATTGCACAGTTTGGCGAGCGCAAGTTGAAAAAGGCAACCGCGCCACCGATTGGACCCCAGCCCCTGAAGACGCCGACGCTCGTATAACATCAGCAGAAACTTCTATATCAACACTTGCTGGTCAAATATCCAGCAAAGCAGAAGTTTCAACTGTCAATGCACTTGGTACACGTATCACCACTGCCGAACAAAACATTAATGCACATACTGGTGAAATCAATCAACGTGTTAAAACAACTGATTATAACGGAAATACGATATCATCTCTTATTAATCAAACTGCAACAACAGTAGGTATTAATGCTACTAAAATCAATTTTGGTGGAGTAGCAGAATTCTTGCCATTTAGCAAGAACTTCCATAAAGCTACTACAATAGCTAATGGTACTGCTGGAAAATGGTATCGAATAGCCTCCAATGCAGGAGACAGAGCACATGGAAAGTTTATGTTAAAAGATACGACTTCTGGCCAACACAATACGGCAGTATTTGAGGCAGGAATTAACTTCAATAGAAATCCTTATATTAACTTAACATCATTCGGATTATATGGTGCAAGAAGCTTCACAAAAGCAAGAATTCTATATAACACGACTTACGATACTGTGTACTTAGATATATACGTCCTAAATAATGCCAGAGATCAAAAATTAGAATATTGGATAACAGATAATATTCAAGATTCAGGTTGGGTAGGGGTAAACTGGACGGTTGCCAGCGTACCGTCTGGATATAAATCGTTTGAAAGAGATCTTAATGAAGAATCTGTAACTCAAGGAACGGTTGATAAGTGGAAATATGGAAATACAACTCTTATAAATGGCGGAGAAATTTATACAAGTTCTATTACTGCAAATAAATTAAATATTAACGAAATATTCGGGAATTCAGCAGTCATTGCAAAAATTCGTTCCGATACAGTTTTAACAACTAATCTTGATGCAACAAAGATCACTACAGGAACATTAAATGCTGCTAATGTATCTATTGTTAATTTAAGTGCAAGTAGTATATTAAGTGGAACTTTAGATGCAGGTAAAGTTAATGTAACTAATTTAAATGCATCAAACATTGCAACTGGAACTCTTAATGCAGGTCGGATTGGCGCCCAATCTATTACAGCAGCAAAGTTAAATATAACTGAAATTTTTGGCAATTCAGCCGTTATCGCTAAGATTCAATCAGACAGCGTTAAGACTGCAACTTTAGATGCTACTAAAATTACTACTGGAACTCTTAACGCAGCACAAGTGTCAGTTGTAAATATAAGCGCGACCAATATCACTGGCGGGACGTTAGATGCAAGTAAAGTAAATGTACGTAACTTAAATGCAACATATATAACTACTGGTACATTAGATGCTTTAAAAGTCTCTGTTAAAAATTTAAGTGCAAGTAGTATATTAAGTGGAACTTTAGATGCAAATAAAGTTAATGTTGCTAACCTAAATGCAAGTAATATTAAAAGTGGTACTTTGACGGCGATTGATATAAGTGGTGTGAATATTTATGGAAGTAAGTTTGCTTCTAGTGATAAATTAACGAACCTGGAAATTGTTGGAGGAAATATTAAATTAACTCAAAGTAATAATAACTATATAAATATAAGACCAGATGGACTTTTTGGGTATAATGCCAACGGAACTACAAGATTCCAAGCTGACAGTTTGCTGGTGACAAGCCGCGCTTTAGGTACTACTACAGCGAATGTCTATTTAGCAGCACAGACAGGCAAAGAGGCTCGTGTGGTAGATATGAAAGACGTACCAAGTGATGGTGAGGTTGGTAGCTACTCATACTTAAATATGAGGGCAGCTGGTTTTTATGGGAATTTTATTGAAACAAATGGCGGGACGGCTGGAGTTAACTTATATGCTCGACCAAGAAATGGCGGAGAATTTCGAATAACTGGCGCTAATACCACAGATGTATATTACCCATTACGTGCAGGAGTAATTTACGGGTCTGCTTTTGTTACAACTACCCAAAGTGCATGGATAGGAACAGATAACTATTTACATGTTGTTGCAAAGGGGACGGTTGAAGGCAGCTCGAATCCTGTTTATCGTCCGTTACGTGCAGGTAACATCTTTGGCACAGCTTTTATTACTTCTACAACGAATGCCTATATAGGGGCAGACGAAGAACTAAGAGTAGTAAACAAAGGACTTAGTGGAATTTATCGAGATCTACGAGCACAGAATATATATGCCCAAGGAAAATTCACTGCGCCAAATAACGGGGTTTTTGAATCCGCATCAGGGTACGTTGTATTGCGAGCAGGTGGCACAAATGGTATCACTTATCTACAATCTAATCAGCATGTTAGAGCTACTAAATTAGGACAAACTGGCTCTTACATAAATATTCAAGCCGCAGATTTTATTCCTTCGTCATCTGAAAAGTGGAAAACGGATATTGAGAAGTATGAAGGTAGTGCCTTAAATTTGTTTAGACAGTCAACCATTTATCGCTACCTGAAACATGGTAGTACCGAATATGAGTATGGTTTTATCACGGAAAGAGAAACCCCAAAAGAAATTATCAGAGGTGAAGGGATAAGCTCTTATTCACATAATAGTTTAAATACTAAAGCCATACAGGAGTTGGACACAAAAGTGTATAAGATTGAAGATGAAATAAACTGGCTTAAACTTGAAAATCAGTATTTAAAACAGAAGATACAGCAATTAGAAAATAAATAAATTAATAAGGAGTGATAAAGTGGATAGGGAGATATACAATGACCCAATAATCGGGAAACGTAGAAAGGGAGACGTTAACGACCCTCTTCTAAATTACACCGAATCTTTACAGATAATTAATGGGAAAGCTAATTTAACCGAAGTTCCAAGCAGATTAAATAAAGTGCAGGTATCTGATTCTAACAATACAGCTTGGTATGAAATTGTAGATGGAGAACTAAAGGATAACTTGTACAGAGTGGACTACACTGAGGGTGTAGTCTTTTTTGATCCCAAGCATAATTCCAAAAAGTTGACGTTTAAATATTCGGGTACAGGAGTTCATTTTTTCCCTTCACAGCGTGTTTATTACGAAAGCTTGAGTGATAGAGATGTTTATTCTGTCAAAGAAAAGATCGAGCGTGTAGATTTAGATATCCTTTCTCAGAAAAACAGAGTTGATCAATTAATTAGATCCACTCCTCAACCCAGTGAAATTGTTGAGATTCGTGTAGGAAGAAATGGGGAAACTTATGCTACCGCCAAAGCAAGAGTAGACGCTGAACAAAAGAAGATTGAGGACGCTTATCGTGACGTAAATGGGAAGGTTTACTCGTCCTTGAATGAAAGAATAAACGCTGAACAGAATAAAATTGAAGAATCATACGTAGATAAAAATGGAAGAAATTTTAATAATTTAAAAAAGAGAATTGATGCTGAACAGGGTAAAATTGAGGAAGCTTATGTTGGTGCAGATGGACAAAGATATGCATCATTAAAAGATCGTCATGATAGCACTGATGAAAAAACAGCATCCCTTAAAAGAAGAATTGTTAATACTGTAGAAGAACTTAAAAACACCAAGTTTAAGGTTGGAGAATTTGTAAAAACTCTCGGTTATAAATCTTCTGGTGATGGTGGCGGGGCAGAATATATCATTCATAATCAAACTGCTGGTAGCGCCGACATTGTTTTAGCAAATGGTCTAAAAGCAAAACTCATCTATACAGATGAAATAACACCATTTCAGTTTGGAGCCAAGGGAGATGGAGAAACTGACGATACTAGCATATTTACTTTAATAGAGAATAGTTTTAAAGATAAAATTGTAGATTTAAAAGGAAAAACTTATGTTGTGTCTAAATTGCCTGCAAATAATAGATATGCAAACGGAACATTTAAGAGACTATCAGATGGTAGGCTAATAGGCGCTGACTATTCTACAATTGATCGTACAGGAAATAGTTCCAGCATTTACATGGGGAAAGACGCAGGGAAAAAGTCTTTATTACATAGTTACGAAAGTGCTACCGTAGGATCGTATAACAACGTAGGAATTGGTTTTGAAGCACTATTAAACAACGTTAAAGGGTACAGAAATATCGCTGTTGGATATAGAGCAATGGAAGACAATGTTGAAGGATATTATAATGTTGCAATCGGCGATTATGCTCTTGCTGATAACATTGGAGTCCACACAAATACAGACAGTGACGTAGGAAGTAGAAATACAGCCATTGGAAGTAATGCGGGGAGGTATAATACAACTGGACACAAGAATGTATATGTAGGAAGAAATGCAGGACACGCAAGCACAACCGGTAGTTGGAATACTGCTGTTGGATATAACGCATATAGTGGCCAAAGAACAGCAGGTCTTCCTGAAGACATAAAAACAGCAGGACATAACACAATGGTTGGTTATAACGCTGGATTTAAGACAAATGCAGACATGAATACTGCTTTAGGCTCATTCTCTCTTTACGCTAATGAGACTGGTAAAGCGAACATAGCGATAGGCTATCAATCTAATCCTACAAATAAAGGTGCTAGTAACAACGTTACTATTGGGGTAGATTCCATGAGAAATCATACTGACGTTAATGGACATGATAATACTGCTGTTGGAACTCAAGCACTCGTTAATATAAAAAAAGGACACAGTAACACAGCTATTGGAAGGAGAGCTTTAGCAACCACAATTGCGGGAAACCCCGCAATAAATTTTTCGGGTAGTATCGGTATTGGTGCAAACTCAAGAATTAGTGGAAGCTATCAGTGTCAACTCGGTAATAGTGCTGTAACTGTATATGCTTATGGAGCAATCCAAAACAGGTCGGACATGCGCGATAAAGCAGATGTTAGAGATACTATTTTAGGGTTGGACTTTATTAAGGGGCTTAGACCTGTAGACTTTAAGTGGGATTACAGGGATGACTACATTGAAATTGACGAGACAACAGGCAACGTTACAAAGTTGCCGAAAGACGGAAGTAAGAAAGGTAAAAGATTCCACCACGGACTTATTGCTCAAGAAGTTAAACAATACATAGACTCTTTAGGAATTGACTTCGGTGGATTTCAAGACCACCAAGTTAATGGCGGGGAAGATTTATACACAATTGGGTATGAGGAATTAATTGCTCCAATGATTAAGGCAATTCAGGAACTGTCTTCTAATCTCGAAAAAGTAAAGTCTGAATTAGAGTCATTAAAGTCTGCTAAATAAAATTAACACTTAAGAGCGCCTAAGCAGGTGCTCTTTTTTATTTAAAAATATTAAGGAGGAATTATTAATGTATGATTTTGAAGTGCAAATTACATCAGTTAACATGAGATATAAAAATGGACTAGTAGAAAGTGTGCAGGTTCACTTTACAGGACATGACGAAGAAAGGACTATTAACTTAAATGGTTATATTCCACTTACTGCTGAAGAGTATCAGGGGAATGAGTCTATTCCTAGTTTGGAAAAGTTGGTACGTCAGAATGTTTCTGCAAGGCTAATGGATGGTGTTGAAGAGGGTGCATAAACATTAAATAAACGCTACATAAACAACTTAATACAATTTAATTTTTTATGTGCAAGGAGAGCATTGAAAGCCTTATTTATAGGGCTTTTATTTTTTCTCTTTTTTATTTTATTCGACATCAGGGAGTGAGGGCATTGTGAGTACTGATTTAAATGAAAGAGTCGGAGTAGTTGAAAATACATTAAAAAATCATGAGCAACGTCTTCAAAGACAAGAGTCAAACAATGAAGTGTTGATCGAAATGAAAGCTATTCTTAAGAACCAAATAGAGATAAATAGAGAGCAAAATGAGCAGATGAGAGAGTTCAGTGGAACCTTGATTAAGGTCAATGACAACTTATCGAAGCTTAATAGCTCACAAGAGCAACTACAAAACGACATGAGCAAAATTGGCGAAAGAGTTACACATATTGAAAAATCTCAAGATGAAAGTAAGATAAGCGTTCCAAGTTTAATGGCAAAAGTTTTGATCGGGATTGTGATGATAGTTCCAACTATTATCAGTGCATGGCTACTGATTAAGCTGGGACTTAAATAACAAAATATAGGAGTGAATATGATGAAAATTAATCAAATGTTGGTGTCAAGTAGTGTGATTAGTAAAGTGACATCTGGCTATGGAAATCCTTGTAACTACATCGTAATTCATGAGACAGCTAATACTAGCAGAGGTGCGAATGCACATATGCACGCTAAGTTACAGTATAACGGAAATTCACGGAGTGCTTCGTGGCATTATCAGGTTGACGATAAAGAAATATGGCAGTCATTTCCCGATAATGTACGTTGTTGGCATGGAGGAGATGGAAATGGCAAAGGAAATATGCAAAGTATAGCAATTGAGATATGTGTGAACAGTGACGGTGATTTTAAAAAGGCTGTAAAAAATGCTGCTGAGTTAACTAAGTATCTTATGAAAAAACATAATATTTCAAAATCTAATGTTATTACACATAAAGAAACTAGTGGCTGGAAGGATTGTCCTCACAATCTAAGAAGTGGAGCTAAAGGAATAACCTGGAATGACTTTAAGGCAATGTTAGATGGAAAATCTCCAAGTGTCTCTTCTCCAAAACCATCCAAACCAACGCCATCTAAGCCTTCCACTCCAAAATCTGCTACAGGTGGCAGTGTAGTTGACTGGATGAATGCTAATGGGATGGATTCGTCTTTTGCAAATAGAGCAAAATTAGCCGCTCAGTATGGGATAAAAGGTTATAACGGTAGTGCTGATCAAAATATTCAATTACTAAATAAATTAAAAAGTGGGGCCAAGCCACAAGTTTCTCAACCCAAACCTCAGAATAAAGGCGACATGAAGACAAATAGTATTGTGGAGTACTTGAATAGTATTAAAGTTAATTCTTCATTTGCCAATCGTCAAAAACTTTATAATCAATATGGTTTTAAAGATAAATATACGGGAACTGCACAACAAAACATTAATCTCCTTGCTAAGATGAGAGGCGGAAGTGCTCCTAAAGCATCTGCAAAGCCAGTTACACCTAATTTTAAAGTGGGGAGTAAAGTAAAGATTAAATCTAGTGCTAAGAAGTATGCTACCGGAGAAAACATACCGTCTAGTATCAAAGGTAAGACTTATACAATTCAGCAAGTTAAATCTGATCGTGTTTTACTCAAAGAGATATACTCGTGGGTCAAAAAATCGGACGTACAATAATAACTTAATAATATAACTTTATATAGGAGTGATATGTATGGAAGCTATTCAAGCAGAATTAATTAGTGCAGCAATTGGAATTATTGTAACATGCATCGGAATTGTTTCAGGATACACAGCTAAGTTTCTAAAAGAAAAATTTGGATTAGAAAAACTTGAGCGAAGTAAAGCATATGCTAAGATAGCCGTTGATTTTGCAGAACAAGTAGGCATAGATTTTAAAGCTGAGGAGAAATTTGACACTGCTAAGAAGCACCTTTTATTAATGCTAAATAATAACAACATTAAAATGTCTGAAGATGAGCTTGAAGGTCTAATTGAAGCAATGGTAGCTGAAATGAATCGTTCATTTAAAAAAGAGTTAGATGAGAGAAGAGTCGCAGAGCAAGTCATTGAAGATATTAAGTGTCGGTGGAGTTAATTATGATCCAATTAGAGCTTCCTCATATAAATTAAATCACTGGACACACGAAGGAGACAAAGAATAAATATAGGGAGACATTTATTTGTCTCCCTTCTTTTTTGTTTATTACTCAATTTCACAATAAAACATGAATTTTATCGCGAATTAGATTGTGAAATTAAAAATAAAAGCCTTATTTATAAGGGTTTTAAGCATGTTATTTTTCACAAAGTTTTATTGAAAGCCTCATTTTTTCTACACCCTAGCACTTTCTGTGAAATTCAGTAAGAATGCTACTTGAGCCTCCTCCCCACTTGCGTTCATTTAAAAAATTATTCACCCTAAATTAGAATCTGATTGTTTGACGACCAAGCATAATTGATTCCTGGTCTTTTAAGTGAATTTCAAGCAGTAAGGAATTTTCTACTTCTATATATTCAATTACATCTCTTATTTCCTCATCAGTCATTTCACGTTGAAATCTCCTCTGAACTAGACCCTTTAAAAAATTCTCTTCTATTGCATTTCTTTCACAAGAATTTTTACCGTAATTGTCATATGAGGAGCAAACATAAATCCTTTTCTTATTTTCAATTTTAGCTTTAAATTTGCGTCCGCAATGCTTACATGTAATCAATTTACTAAACACTGGTTTATTCAATATTTATCACCTTAGTCTTAGTGAATCACTTTAATAATTGTTTTTGGAGTTTCAATTTTGTCTTTAGAAATAGTAACTGAGTTTTTCAATTTATTTATAACATCTTCGTTGTTGTGTTGGTTTGATTTTACTATAAATAAAGTATCACCCTTTTTCACTTTCGCTCCTAGTTTCTTCCTAATTGTTATTCCCACACTATGATCTATCTTATCATCTTTTCCCTTTCTTCCAGCTCCAAGCAGCATTGCAGATTCACCAACATATTGTGTTTCTATGTGTGAAATATAGCCATCTGATTCACTTTTTATTTCAATTGTTTCTTTGGTGTTTGGACTATGAATACTCTCAATGTCTCCACCTTGAGCTTGTACAAAATCAATAAATTTTAAATATGCGCTTCTATTGTCAATAGTTTCCTGCGCCATTTTCTTTGCGTCTTCAATATTATCGCTTTTCTCTGATAGATAAATCATTTGTCCAGATATTTCAATTACTACTTCCCAAAGGTCTTTGCTAAATTTTTTATTCTTTAATAAATCCACTGCTTCAATCACTTCGTTTAAGTTCCCAATCTCATAGCCTAGTGGTTGATTCATACCTGTTAGGACTGCAACTGTTTCTCTTCCCATGTTCTTACCCATTTCAACCATTGTTTTTCCTAACACCGTTGCATCCTCAATTGTCTTCATGAATGAGCCATTTCCTACTTTTATGTCTAAGACAATTTTATTTGCACCAAGAGCTATTTTTTTACTCATAATCGAACTTGCAATTAGAGGTATAGAATCAACAGTTGAAGTTACATCCCTTAAAGCATAAATTTTCTTATCTGCCGGAACTATGTTTTCTGTTTGACCAGCTATTACAATATCATGGTTTTGAATATTATTTACTATCTCTTCTTTGGATAGATTTGTTTTAAATCCTCTTATAGATTCAAGTTTATCTATTGTTCCACCAGTATGTCCTAATCCTCTTCCACTAAGCTTCAGACATGGAATTCCTAAAGAGGCAACAATTGGAGCAACGATTAAACTAACTTTATCTCCAACTCCTCCCGTAGAATGTTTGTCAATTATTGGTTTGCTTAATGACAGATTTAAGGTTTCTCCTGATCTTACCATTGAATTGGTTAATGCAACCGACTCGTTTGGAACAAGCCCCCTAAACCAGATGGACATTAAAAATGCAGCCATTTGATAGTCTGGGATTGTATTATCTGTGTATCCTTTAACCATGTATTCAATTTCCTTAGTTGTTAACTCAATACCGTATTTTTTCTTTTGAATTATCTTGGTAGGGTTCATGCTAAATATTCTCCCTTCACCTTATTTCGTAAGTCTCTGTCTCTAATTCTAAAACCGGAAGCTAGGATCTCAAAAAAAGATTCTTGATCAATATTCAATTCAGCAAACCTTAAAAAGTCTTCAACAGTTACATTAAAAGCTTTACATATCGTTTCAAAGTTTTTTCTAGTAGGCAGTGTGCTTTGATTTCCTGCATAGCTCCTAATGGTAGTATAGTCGATTCCCGTAATTTTTGACACCTTGCGTAATGACCTATCACCTATTATTTTCTTAAACCAACTTCTAAAATTTTTCTTCGCTTTATAAAAAATTATAAGGATAAATTCTTTGAGGTTTGTTGTAATACTGGGAAAATTAGGCAGGTCTACTTTTATGTTCTTTGATGTGGTCGTATCTCCCACTCCTCCAGTAGAGTGCTTGTCAACTTTGATTCCATCAATCTTCGATAAATCAATTTTTTCTCCCGAATCAGCCATGGCCATCGTCAATTCCGCTGTCTCTTTATTGGACATCCCCTGAAAATAAATCGCCATGAGAAAAGCGGACATTTGATAATCTGGAATTTCGTTCTTCACATAACCGTCCATCACAAACCGGATTTCATCGGACGTCAATTCATGCCCATCACGTTTTTTGGCAATCATATCTACCATACGCACGGCAACCATTCCTTTCCCTGTTTCCATAATTTGATTATTCATCGTTCCTCCACGCTTGTCAAAATAAAAAACATTTTCTTTACAAATAAAAGATTATTAACTATAATTACATCATAAACTTACTTTTTGTAACCAATAAGGAGGAATAGTAGTGACAATTTCCACATGGACACTTGATAAAGCGCACAGTGAGGTTGAATTTTCCATTCGGCATATGATGATTTCCAGGGTGAAAGGAACTTTCAATGAATTTTCTGCTGATATTAAAGCTGACCCGGAAGATTTGACAACAGCCGACATTTCTTTTTCAATCGACGTGGCAAGCATTGATACAGGCAACGAAGACCGCGATAACCACCTGCGCTCTGCCGATTTTTTCGATGTTGAAAAATACCCGACATTAACATTCAAATCAACCAATATCGAAAAGCAAAGCGGCCACTACGCGGTAACAGGCGACGTTTCCATGCACGGCGTGACCAAAACGGAAACATTTTCTGTTACACCAGGCGGTGTAGTGAAAGACCCGATGAGCGGAGCCGAAAAAGCCGGCTTCAGCGTAAAAGGAACGATCAAACGGAGCGATTACGGTTTGACCTGGAACGCCCCGCTGGAAACAGGCGGCGTTGTAGTGAGCGACGAAGTGAAAATTGCTTTGGAAATCCAGGCCAGCAAAAATGAATAAGATGTGATCAAAAAAGAGCAGCCGTGCACGGCTGCTTTTTACTTAATCTTGCACTTCTCTTTTTTCCGCTTTTAATAAATCACGGATTTCCGACAGCAATTCCACTTCAGAAGGAACATCGGCCTCTTCGTCTTCTTCTTCCTTTTTCTCAAATTTCATCTTGCTGAACAACTTGATAAAGACAAAAATGGCTGCCGCTATAATAAAGAAATCGACAACACTTTGGATAAACATGCCATATTGAATCACAGCATCGCCCATTCGGAACGCCAATTTTTCAAAACTGTAGCCACCCAGCAGAATGCCGGCAATCGGCATAATAATATGATCCACCAGCGATGAAACGATTTTTCCAAAAGCTGCCCCGATTACGACCGCCACCGCCAAATCCAGGACATTCCCCTGAATGGCAAATTTCTTGAACTCATTCCACATTCTCTTCATCCTCCCCAACAAGCATACTAACATTCTACTACTAATTCATTTTCATTTTACAAGCTAGAAAAATTTGGAATCCTTTAGGTTTTCCGTTGACGTCTCAAGCCTGGATGGCTCCCTTCCATGGTACCAGTTCTTTTCACGATTATTTTACCCGATGTTCAATGCCGCAAGAGAATCATGCGCCAAAACCGAAGCACATTCAAAAAGGACCCTCAATAGCCGAAAGATCGACTTATTGGATGCCCTCCTAACTCGTTTTTTTGAAAATTTGAAACTGGTTTTTCCCATTTTTCTTGGATTCATATAAAGCACGGTCGGCATTTTCATACAAGCTTTCCAAATCATCCTCCTCTTCCGCAAAAGCAATGCCGATGCTGACAGAAATATTTAACTGATACCGGAGGCGCAATTCGCGAAATTGCTCGTCAATGTCCTTAATGAGAGAGGAAGCGACGAATCGGATCCCGTTTTCATCCAAGCCGGAGATAATGACGGCAAACTCATCACCGCCAAGCCTTGTGGACTCATGCCCTTTGCCGGCACATCTTTGAATGCGATAAGCGGCCATTTTTAAAATTTGGTCCCCCTCCACATGGCCCAGGCGGTCGTTGACAAGCTTAAAGTTATCAAGATCGATCATCATTAAAGCCAAACTTTGTTTCTTATTGCTTAATTTTTGTTTGACGATCTCCTCAAAAGCCGCCCGATTTTTAAGCCCGGTTAAGCTGTCATGAAAGGCCAGATACATCGGCCGCGCCACCCAGCGTGCAATGATCATGGAGATCATGATGGCTCCGGCAAAAATAATGAGCAGCCGAGAAAAAAACTTGCTACGGCTTTTATGCAATGCTTCCTGCAAATCAGCTTCGTTATAAATAATTTCTACAACCCTGCTGGTAGAATACCCTCGTGCCGTTTCCGCCTCATAAGGAACATACCGATACGTTACGTCTTTTCCGTTATACCGGCCTTTCATCTCTTGTGGTGTTCGTGTTTTTGCCGCGGATTTAAATGTTTCCCATTTGCGGGTTGAAGATTTCACATCTTCACTTGCCATCGTGTTCCTTCCGATCAGATAACCGTCATTATTATAAATGCGAATGGAGTCAATGATGGAGAACTTTCTTTCAAGCTCCGCTTCTGCCTTAAAATAATTGAATTGCCTAAAAATCTCTTCGTCTTCCAGGGAAACACCAAGTTGCAATATGTATTTACGGTCAGGAGTGGGAATATAGCTGAATTTTTTGATTTCTCCGTTGCTTTGTTGGATATCCATTCCGTCATCCACAAACTTTCCTTCATTCCTCCTGATATTCAGCAAATTGGCAAACTCCGCGCAGCATTTGCGAAAATCAAGGCCGATATCCGGCTCGTAACTGCTGTGAGTAATGACATTGCGATTGTTTATGATGTAAATATCCATGCCGATGTGTTTTTTTAAGGATGTAAAATCCCAAGTACTGAAGTCAGGATTTTGTTTATACAGCTTCAATAGGTCTTTAGACTTAGATTCCATATCCCTGGCAATGTTTTTATCAAACAGCATGTACGCTTTGTCAATCGTATTCAGCGAGCTTAATATATTCTCTTCCACCATCTCCAGTTTCAATTTATGAGCTTCAAACAGTGTATTTTTAAGGTTATTTTGATTGATGAACGCAACGACAAAAGATATAAAAACAGAAAATATAATCATAATGAAGGTAAGATGCAGTCTGAAATTTTTATTCAAATAAACCTGCACTCCTTTAAATTCAAGTTGCGTCCAGGACTATTATACTATTATTTGAGGTTTTGGGGAATATACATTTGGCAAATGATGTTTTGAAAAGGAACTTTCGTGATTTGGGATGAACGCAATGTCCAAAAAGGGAAACTGCCGCAATGATCATGAATGGTGATCACCACGGCAGTTTTTATACGGGCTGGCACATTTTTGTTTGTTGATAAAAATCGGAAGGAAGCTTAAGAAGATCCGGTATTCTCTATAGCCACTGAAATCCCCTGGCCAACTCCTATGCACATTGTGGCCAGTCCTCTTTTTTCCTCTCGTCTTTTCATTTCATATATTAACGTCGTCAATATTCTGGCGCCGCTTGCACCGAGGGGGTGCCCCAGTGCAATCGCGCCGCCATTTACATTGACTTTATCAATATCAAGACCGAGCTGTTTGATACATTCCAGCGATTGCGACGCAAAAGCCTCATTTAACTCAACGAGATCAAAATCCTGCGGGGTTAATCCGGTTCTCTCCATTAGCTTTCTAGTGGAATAGATCGGACCAAGACCCATAACGGCAGGCTCTACTCCTGCTGTTGCGCACGCTGTAAATTTGACAAGCGGCTTCATCCCCAGCTCCTCTGCCCGCCTGGCGCTCATGAGGAGCAGCGCCGACGCCCCGTCATTCACGCCGGAAGCATTGCCTGCCGTAACGGTGCCGCCGGGAAACAAAGGAGGCAGGCTGCTTAATTTCTCCAGCGTTGTGTTTGGTCGAGGGTGTTCGTCTGTATCCACGGTAATGTTCCGCCCCTTTTTATCTTTCACTTCAACAGGGACGATTTCCTCGCGAAATAGCCCATTCTCCATAGCGGCTTTCGCCCGTTGCTGGCTTGCATAAGCAAATTCATCTTGCTCTTCCCGCGAGATTCCATATCTTTTTGCTACATTTTCGGCTGTTTGGGGCATGGAATCTGTTCCGTACATCTCGTGTATTTTCGGGTTGATAAACCGCCATCCGATTGTCGTATCAAATAATTCCATGTTTCCCCTTGGAAACTCCCGTTCAGGCTTTTTCATGACAAATGGCGCCCTTGTCATGCTTTCCGTTCCGCCGGCAATCATGATTTCTTCTTCTCCGGACAGGATGGATCGAGCAGCCATGCTAACGGCATCCAGTCCCGAACCGCAGAGCCGGTTGATGGTTGTTCCAGGCACCGTTTCAGGCAATCCGGCCAGCAGCAGAGACATCCGGGCTACATTGCGGTTGTCCTCCCCGGCGCCGTTGGCATTTCCAAAAATGACATCATCAATCTCCTCCTGCGGCAAATTTGGGTTTCTCTCCACCAATGCTTGAATGACGATGGCACCCAGATCATCCGGACGGACATCTTTTAAAGCTCCTTTGTATCT
This sequence comes from Siminovitchia jepli, assembly GCF_047228825.1. Lineage (NCBI taxonomy): Bacteria > Bacillati > Bacillota > Bacilli > Caryophanales > Bacillaceae > Siminovitchia > Siminovitchia jepli. Next base: position 57,422 of record NZ_JBFEGN010000002.1, on the reverse strand, counting down.
CCCGATCGGCGTCCGCACCGCATCTACAATCACCACTTCGTTCATCAGCTTCCCTCCATCTGCAAAAGCTCTTCACTAACACGGAAAGAAGCCGTTGTTTTTTCTTTCACTTCATTCAATGTGGCGTTACCCATCAGTTCAATACATTCATAGCCGTCATGCTTCCATTGAAAGACCGCCAGATCGGTAATAATGACATCTGCAACCCTCGTTGCCGTAATGGGATAGGTGCAGCGTTCCACAAACTTCGGCGAACCGTCTTTTGAGACATGGCTCATCGTAATGATGATTTTTTTAGCTCCGGACAAAAGGTCCATCGCCCCTCCTACACCGATAATGTCTTTGCCGGGAATGGCCCAGTTCGCCACAAGGCCCCGTTCATCGACCTGCAGTGCACCAAGAATGGCGACATCCACATGGCCGCCTCTGATCATGGCAAAAGAATCGGCACTATGAAAATAGGAAGCTCCCGCCGCTTCGCCAACCGGCAGCTTGCCCGCATTCACAAGCAGCGGATCAATCTCGTCTTCTTCTACGGAAGTAACCCCCAGAAGACCGTTTTCTATGTGTAAATAATATTTGCTTTCATCCAAATAATCCGGAACGAGGGTCGGGATGCCAATCCCGAGATTGATGATCGAATAGGGAGTGAGTTCTTTGGCTGCGCGCTTGGCAATCCTTTCTTTCACGTTCATGCTTCGACCACCCCTTTTTTCGTTAAAACAAGACGGCTCATGACCATTGCATCTACATACAGATGGGGAGTAACGATTTCTTCCGGCGACAGTTCTCCGTCTTCCACAATTTCATCCACTTCAGCAATCACATAGTCCGCGGCTGTAGCCATGATCGGATTGAAATTCCTGGCCGTTTTATAATAGACGAGATTGCCTTTTGTGTCTGCTTTTTTGGCACGGATGAGGGCCACATCGGCTTTCAATGCCTTTTCAAAAAGATACGTCTCTCCGTCAATCACTTTTGTCTCTTTTTCTTTGGCCAACTCCGTTCCGACAGCCGTTTTTGTGTAAAATCCTCCGATCCCCGCACCGCCGGCCCGGATCGCTTCGGAAAAAGTCCCTTGCGGGAGCAGTTCAATCCCCAGTTTTCCTTCGTTATACCACTTGGCCACTTCACGGTTGCTTGTAAAATAGGAACCGACCGCCTTTTTGATTTTTCCCTGGCGCAGCAAAAGACCCAAGCCTTTTCCGGCTTCCCCCACATTGTTGCTGATGATGGTCAGGTCTTTGACATCATGGCGTGTCAGTTCGTCAATCAATGTCAACGGGCTTCCGATCAGTCCGAACCCGCCAACCATGATGACATCACCCGATTGTACGGCCTTTTGTATGGCTTCCTTTGCATCTATTAATTTTGAGGCACTCATGATGTTACCTCCTTGGAAGATAAAAATCGCTGAATCCGTTCAAAAACCTCCGGTTGCTGATTAAAAACAAGTTCATAATGGTTAACCGGGGCGTATTCTGTTTGTATGTTTTTCATCAACTCTTTTGCTTTGTGATACGCCTCTTCTTTAAACAACGGGCATTTTCCCCCTATCTTTCCTGTTGCGATCAAAAGGAAAACCGGGCAGGAAATCAGCGGAAATATTTGATCAGGCTGGAAATCATAAAAACTTTCAAAATCTTGCTCGATACAGGCCCGATCCGATTTATGCCTCCATATCCCCTCTTCTACCTTGATTTCATACCTTGCAATCTCCTCCAAATGTTCGTTCCAATCAATTTGAAGATTGGAATACAAGTTTCTTGCCTCTTCCACATATTGCTCCGGCGTAGAATAGGCTTTTTCCAACCGTTCCAAGGATGGAAGGACCAGTTCCCTTGTGCCATGATCCGCCAAGCCGGCCCCGTCAAGCAGAACAAGGGCTTCCACACCGGGCAGCCTGCTGGCAACGAGCGCAGAAATGTAGCCCCCCATGGAATAGCCCAGCAGAATGGGACGTTCGACCCGAAGGGTATCTATCAGATCCAGCAGATCTTCGGCATGGGCCGCAATGGAACTGTTGGTATTCGCCGGTCCGCTGTTTCCGCGGCCTCTTATGTCATAACTGATAAACCGGTATGCTCCGGAAAGGGCTTCCTGAACATAATGGAGCTGTTTATGATTGCCGGTGAGCCCGTGAACCCCAATAATCGTTCCTTTATTTCCGGGGGTATCATGAATATAAAAAATCCGTCCTTTTTTCGTCGTGATATACGTGCCCATTTTATCTCCCCGCTTTCCACTTTAGTCGACCATATAGATGGAATAATTGACTTTTCCAGGCAGCCTGATGCCTCTTGACACAAACAGGCGCCGGTTCAGCCAGTCGTATTTGGAAGAGGCCGTTTCAAAAATGGGAGCGGTGCGGAAGTAGTACTCGTCGGGGTCAACTTCTTCATTGTTGTCCAGGCGCTGAAGCACTCCGGGCTCCCCGGTGCGAATGCCTCTGTAAGTCATCAGAATCAGCTCTCCGTCATCTGTTCTGAGCAGGATCCGTACGTCTTGGATAATCGTGCCGTCATCCCGTACGGTAATCCAATCATCCCCTCCTGGAATTACCTCTGCAGCCAGTTTGTCTCCACGGAGGGAACCTCCGGTTACACGGATGATCCGCCGGTTGCCGACAGGGGTTTTTCCCGGGAAGTGCGCTCCTTCAACCGTTAACGCCATATCACATAAAAAAGAGAGGGAGGGGGGTGGTAAATGTCTCACTTTGCCAATGCTCCTTTCTCTTCTTTTCTTTTGTATTTTTCCACTTTTGCTTCGTCCAGCTCCACCCCGAGACCCGGATGATGCGGTACATGTATATACCCTTCTTTTATGACAAGCGGATTTTTTACCAAATCATCAGCCAGCCAGGCCGGGCCAAATAACTCGCTCCCATAATCCAAATTCGGGATGGAGGCATAGGCATGTACGCATGCTGCGGTACCGATCGAGCTTTCCAGAGAGGTTCCCCCGAAACAGGAAATTCCGGCCGCCTCCGCAATCCCTGCTATTTTAACTGTATTTTTCATCCCGCCGGATTTATGTATTTTTAACGAAAAGATATCCGCTGCTTTTTCCTGCACGAGGCGAAGGGCATCTTGAACGGAAGCCAGGCTTTCATCAGCCATAATGGGGACTTTTTTCATGGAAGACAGACGTGCCAGCCCTTCAAAATCCTGCGGGGGAAGCGGCTGTTCCAGAAAGTCGATCCCGGCCTCAAAAAAGGCATCCATCCATTTCATGACGGTCATCCGGTCCCAGGAACCGTTTGGATCAATGCCAATCGAAGAGTGGCCGCGAAGTCCAGCGGCAATGCGGATGTTGCGCCTGGCATCATTTTCTGGAGCATCATGTCCGGATTTCGTTTTAAAGTTGGCATAGTTACCCGCAGCCGCATGGCGCTTGGCTTCATCGATGTCTCCTTCAGGCGTGCCGGAGGCAAGGGCCCATCTGACCGGAATTTTGTCCTGATGATGGCCGCCAAGCAATTGGTGAACCGGTACGTGATATGTTTTGCCAAGAGCATCGAAAAGGGCCATTTCCACGGCAGCTTTGGCAAAGGCATTGCCCCGGATATGGCGGTTCAATTTTTGCAGCAACTTTTCCACATACGCAGCTTTTTCCTCTACTAATAGGGGAGCAGCATACCGGTCGATCACGAGCTTCATCGTTTCTACACTTTCACCATTCCACCAAATCCCCGGTGTCGTTCCTTCTCCGATACCTGTTACCCCGTTGCTTAATTCAATCTTCACCAGTACAAAGCTTTTGTCGGATACTTTTACGGTTGAAAATTGATGTGGGCGTTTAATGGGTACGTCCAATAGTTCTGTCGTAATGCGTTTGATTTTTAAAGTGGACAAGACGAGTTCCTCCCTTATGTTAAAGCGGGAAAAAGGGGCATGTGTACATTGCCCCTGATGTCCGCTATTCATTCCGGCGCATGACGAAATTCAAAGAAGCCTCTTTATGGTCACCATGATCTTCCAGCCTTGTAACAAGATCTGTTCTCACCCCGTCAGCAACGTCTGTTTCCAGCCACTTGTCTCCTTCAAAAAACACCTGGGTAATCAGCGTTTCATGTCCCTCGGCTTCAAACATCAGGTGCAGATGGGCCGGGCGCATCGGATGCTGATCCATATATTTCAGGAACTCCCCTGTCGGGCCGTCTGCCGGTATCGAATAAGGAACAGGAACGATTGTTTTTACTTCAAAATCCCCATTCTCATCCGTATAAAAATGCCCTCTCAGATTGTATCTTGGTGCATCCGAATCAAAAGCGGAATATTTTCCGGAATGGTCATTTTGCCACATTTCCACGCGCGTGTTGGGGAGCGGCATGCCATCCGTACTGCTCACATTGCCTTTAAATAGGAACACCTCACCCGCTTCATCAGGCCGCTGCGTCAAGACGAAAGGTTTTCCGGGTTCTTTCTTGACCAAGGGGGACCCTTCAATAAAGTACGGTCCCAAAAGTGACGGCTGGGTTCCCGGTTTATCTGTATACATGGCTCTGAGCACATGGGATTCAAGGAACACATCGGCATACAGGGGAAGCTCGCCGGCTCGCCCGAGGCGGTCTGCCCAGTTGACAAAGTTCGTGTACTCTTCATGGTTTAACTTCGCTTCTTTTAAAAAATTTTGCACATGCTTGATAAATAAATGAAAGACTTCCTCGACACGTTCATTTTTTTGGATCGCTTGTTTTTGCATGGATAATTCCTCCCTAGATATTATTTAATGTCTTCAGACTTTGCCTTCCGAGCAAATCCTGCACTTTGATCCAGTCGCTTTTGTTAAGAAGCTCTCTAATTCTGGTCGATGATATTCTTTTTCCTTGATCACAAGTGACTACAGGGTGAATATTCACTTTAAAAAATTCGGAAAGAAGCTGCACACTGCCTTCTTTGGCCTTTCCAAACCGAAAATCCGGCCCTACCCATATTTCCCGGGTTCCCAATAAACATAGTTCTTCTATAAATTCAATTGGCTTTCGGGAAGCATAATGGCTGTTGAAATGAGCCACTACTGTATAATCAACATTCAGCTCCTTAATAAGAGCCATTTTTTCTTCTATGCTAGTCAGCATCCGCTCGTTTTGAAAATAAACCCGAGGAGGAGGATCAAAGGTGTAAACGACTGACGGCACATCTAATTCGCAAGCCCTTTTCACCGCCTGTTTGATCAAGGTTTGATGCCCGCGGTGCAGGCCGTCAAAAGCCCCGATGGAAACCACGGAGGATGTTAACATCAGCTCATTTTCACGAAAAACTTTCATGCTGTTTCCTCCCCATGCCATTATGAAAAATATCAGTTTTTAAAGTAATTGACATCATCCGGATTGACCCAGGTGTCGTTCACCCAGCCGTCAAGGTCATAGTCAGCCATACATTGTTCGGCAAATGCAATGTACCGATCCGCTTCGCCCGATTGGTTGGCAACCGTCAAGTTCTCCAACCGGATATTTTCATGGTTTCCGGAGTAGTTTCGTTCGTACAGCTCATGGCGTCCTCCGTATTCCGTTCCGACAACTTCCCACAGCATCTTAATCAACTTGATTTTTTCCAGGGAAGTGATGCCATTGGATCCGCGGTAGAGCCGATCTATCAAAGGCCTTAATTCCGGATTTTTAAAATCCGCTGCACTGGAAGGCTGGACGATCAGATTGCCGGCAACTACGTTTTCAATGATCCCCTTGATTTTTGGCCAACCTTCTGACATAAACACACGATAGGAAAGCCCGTATTTTAAGTTTGGCAATACCGTTCCATTACGCCCTTGATCAGGATTCATCGCCATGGCATCGCTTAGTGACCAAAACATATTTTTCCAAGCCAACACTTCGCCTACATTTGCCTGAACACCGCGAAATTGATCCGTTCCATTTGTCTTGACGGCTTTTAAAAGCAATCCGGCAATAAAATCGAGTTTTACCGCCAGTCGTGTTACTCCGTGAAACGTAAAGCGATGAAGAAAACCGCTCTCGGGGAAAAAGCTGTTGGCCTTTTCGACGTCCCGATAAATGAGCACATTTTCCCACGGTATCAGCACCCGGTCAAAAATCAGTACAGCATCATTTTCATCAAAGCGGCTGCTCAGCGGGTAATCAAAAGGACTGCCCATCACGGCCGCCTGCATTTCATATGACTGGCGGCATATTAATTTCACCCCCGGCGTATCCATTGGTGCGATAAACACAAGGGCCATATCCTCTGATCCAACAGGAACAGCACCATAGTGGGCGACAAAGTTGTAGTTGGTTAGGGCGGATCCAGTAGCGACCATTTTTGCACCGCTTACAATGATTCCCTTATCTGTTTCCTTCTCAACCTTGACGAATACATCCTTAACAGCCTCCATCGGTTTATTTCTGTCAACCGGAGGATTGATAATCGCGTGGTTAAAAAACCAGTTTCTTTCCTGGGCCTCTTTATACCAATATCTCGCATTCTCTTCATACGGGGCATAATAATCGGGATCCGCGCCCAATGTTGCCAAAAAGGATGCTTTATAATCAGGGGACCTTCCCATTTGCCCATAAGTGATTTTAGCCCATTCTGCAATTGCATCTCTTGAACCAATGAGATCGTCCACGGTTCTGTCATATTGGAAAAACTTTTGCGTAAAACCTTTGTTTCCCGTATCTGTTTCAGTTGTTAAAATAGCTTTTGTTTTTTCATCATGCAAAGCATCATATTGCCGTGCAATGGATCTTGCTGCATTTCTGAAGGCGGGATGAGTGGTGACATCTTTTACTCTTTCACCGTTGATCCAGACTTCCCTGTTGTCCTTTAAACTTTCCAAATACTCTTTGCCAGTCAGCGGCAGTTTTACTTTTTGTTTTTGCGTTACCATTTGAGCCCTCCTTAACAAGCGTTTGGTTTAAAGCGCTTTCAACCGGTAACTTCATTATGAATCTCGTTCGGGACAATTTTAAGTGCAAAAGAATATGAATCTTTCACCTATTTCCATTGTTTTTTGTGGTATTGAAGAAAAGTACAAACACTCCCGCCAAGAAGAACCGATTTTGGTGTATCGCGGAAAAGCTGTTCACCGCGTTCGATTTGCCTCCAAAAAAAACCTGCTTTCAGCAGCAGGATTTCTTTATTATATGATTGGGGGTTTCTTGCCATTAATCATCATGGCATAGTATATTTGGAGAGCCAATTGACAATTAAAACGACCTTCTCCCGTCTTAAGGTCCACGTCGCACAACGCTGTAATCCGATCCAGGCGATATCGCAACCCTGCTATTGAAAGATGCAGCTTATCAGCGGTTTGTTGAAGGTTTCCATTATGATCAAGGTAGGTTTTAAGGGTTATTAAAAAATTGGACTCGTTGGCCTTGTCATACTCTACCAATTCGCCTATCGTCTTCCTATAAAATTCTATTAGCTCGATTTGGTTCGTTCCCTTTAAAAACATCATGATGGATTCCAAGTCTTCATAAAGTGAAATTAAACTGTCGGACGGACTCGTAAGATGGATAAAATTGCTGATTGAGCGGGCATCCTCATAGCTCTTTCTCAAAGAAGCAAGATTCTTCGATTCTCTTCCAACACCAATATAAAATCTGACATTTGCAAACTGACTTCTTAGGCACCCAAGAAGGTTTGATGAGATATCAAGGATTTTATGAATATCCTCATTAGTCAAAATCATGATAATGAATTCATCATTTGAAAAAAAATCATTCTTTGAATAAACTGGATGCAGTTTTAAAAATTGCATGATATCCTGGCGTTTTTCGGCAGGCTCCACCTTTATTGAAATAATGCGGTTCGGATTATTTGGAAGAAAGTGAAACAGATGGGAAAATTTCTCATAACCTGCATTTGAATGATGAAGTATTTCTTCAAAGAAATTTTCCTTCTTTTTCCATAATGAACGGGTGATTTTCCAATCATGATACATTTGGACTGTAAAGATACTGCGTGCCCGGTTTATGACAAGCTGATCTTTTTGAGTCATCTTTTCATGCCCTATGACCACGAGACGGCCAAGATTGACATTGTTTGCCCTGACGGGGAATGTTGCAATGTCATGATGCCGTTCCTCTGTATAAATAAACCGATCAGCCCAATTATTATAAATCGCCTCATCCCGCTCATTCAAAAAAGCGCTTTCAATTTTTTTGTTATAGTAATCAATTACCAGGCTTCTATTTAAAACTTGGGCAACATATTGAACGGTTTCGGCCAGCCCCCTATCTTCAAGAAGATAATTCGTTAATTCCTCGTGAATTTTGTCAGATTCAATGATCGTTTGATTGATGTTGTTCAGCTCTTGATAGGCACGGTCCAGTTCGGAAACCAAAGATTCCGCTTTGTAATAATTCAAATAGGCCTTGTGCTTTTCTTCAAGCTGTTCAACTGTTTTCGCAGCAAAACGGCAATGGGCGTCCCCTTTTCCGACACAACATTCTTCGTAGGCGATGACATCTTTTCCGAAGGTGCTGGTTAAATAACCGCTTGCATAGCCGACGAGGATCCAGCAAATGTGATCATTGTTTACCCCATAATATTCAATATGTTCTTCAGCCTCAAAGGAATTTCTCCAAAATCCGGTAAAGTGAATCGAACTTTCGGTTATTTCAAGTGTATCAGGTTCGACGGTAACGACTCCTTCCAAGGTGTGGAGTACAGGCCCTGCCAACATCAGTTCCTTGGGATTTTTCCAATTATACATGGAAGCAACCGTTTCTCCGTCCTTTTTTCCCCATTCCCATCCGTATCTCATTAAAAAACCTTTTGCTCTGTCCATTCCGAGTGTATTGATTAAATCACGGCGCAAAAGACCAAGGGCTTCAACGGAAACCAATACGCTTCTCTTTTGATTGAAAGTAATAATCCCCGTTCGTGGATCCGTTTCGATCAGATTGTCAAACAATAATTGGCTCGCCTTCACTCATTACTGCCCCCTTTATTTTAAGAGAGAATAAAAGCCGGATTCATTTTGGAAAATTGTCCACGATAAAAGAGGAGCGGCTGTCCGGGATTGTATTCAACGTTTTTTACTTCACCAAGAAAAAGAACATGATCACCGCCATCATATGCTTTCCACGGTTTACACTCTATATAAGCCAGGGCATGTTTAATTCTTTTTCCCAGCACGCCATTCTCCCACTCAAACGGCGGATTATCTTGAGGCCTTCCGGCGAAGTGCATGGCGGTATCCTGCTGATTCTCTTTTAAAATATTGACAATAAACCGATTGTTTTCTAGGACGCTTAAAGCTTTTGTGTTTCGATCAACAGAAACTAAAATTAACATTGGGTCCAGTGAAACAGATGTAAAGGAGTTTGCAGTAAACCCATGAGTGCCTGTTTCCGTCTCACTCGTAATGACTGTTACACCAGTAGCAAAATGTCCCACACAATTGCGAAATTCTCTTGTATCCATTTAATCTCTCTCCACCTTTTTAGTCAATTTACTTAAAATTGTAACAATATTCACGGTAACAAGGAACCGTAAAAAACGACAGAGAATTCGCCGCTTACTTGCAAAAAAAGACTAACCATTTTACTTCATTTGAAGAAAAATTTTCTTAGCAAGTTATACTTTACTTTAAAAAAAGGAAGGCAGAAACATCTGCCTTCCCTCGTTTACGCTTACATTTCCTTTATGTGAACTTCCAACTTTTCGCCTTTATTCGGAGCCCAAATAGAAACAGCGATCATCACAACAAAGCTGACGGCAATGCCGTATACGATCGGTGTTGTAGAGGTTAGGCCTTCAATGGCCAACCCTGCCAATATGACAACGGTACTTGTGATAATGGCATAAAAAGCGGCTCTTGCCGTCGCCTTTTTCCAAAAAAGCCCAAGAACAACAGGGGCGAAAATACCGCCGGATAATACTGCATACGCCACATCAAGCGCAACAAGGACATCCTGAATCCATAAAGCACAGACGATCGTCAATAAACCGATAATCGTTGTGACAATACGGGAAAGCTTCAAGTATTGGTTATCCGTAATGTCTTTATAGAAAAATCGCTTAATAATATCGTTTGCAACCAATGTCGAAGACGCAAGCAAAGTTCCTGAAGCAGTGGACATCAATGCAGAGGCAACAGCCGCAATGACCAGTCCCAACACCCCGGAGGGCAAAATCGCCACTGCCATGCTGGCAAACGTATTTTGAGTATCTTCCAGGTTGGGCAAAATGACGAATGCACACATGCCGATAATCGCAACCGCAATTCCGTATAACACGCTGTAAACACCGGCTGCAACAGTACCGGCTCGCGCAATTTTAATTGTTTTCGCTGTCAAAATTCGTTGCCAAATGTCCTGGGCCACGACCATTCCAAGTGCAAACAGCAAGAAATACTGGAAAATTTGGTGGCCGCCGATCCCTGCAAACGTAAAATATGTGTCAGGCAATTGCTGTTCAAGATTGGACCAGCCTCCTGCTTTGGAAAGGCCGAGCGGAAGCATGATGAAAAAAATCCCGACCGTCATGATGACGAACTGTACAATATCCGTCATCGTCACGGACCACATGCCGCCAAGGATCGTATAAAATAAAACAACTCCTCCGCCTGCAAGCATGGAAACAGTTAAGTTCCAGCCAAGCAAAACGTTTAAAATGGTACCTATTCCGATAACTTGGGTAACGGATACCATCATGGCGTATGTTGCGGCGATGACGGCACTGACAAGACCTGATTCCACCCCAAAACGCTTGCTCAAATATTCACTCACTGTCATGACGGAAAGATTGGAGATTTTTTTGGCGAGAAAAATGCCCAGCAGCATGATCCCCAAACCGAGCATGACAACAAGCCACATGCCGGATATCCCGAATTCATAACCGAGTTGGGTGGAGCCAATCGTCGACGCCCCACCTAAAATAACAGCTCCGAGACAGCCGAAATACATAAAAAATCCCAGGTTTCTTCCGGCCAATACATAATCCTCGGACGTTTTTGCCCGCCGGGAGCCAATGATGCCCACAATGACCAAGAGCAGCAAATAAGCAATTATAATCATAACGTCTAATGTATTCAAGTTCATGCCGCGCCCCCCTTTAACTGGTTGTTTCCTTAAAATCTTGTTTCAGCCGGCGTCTCTTTTTCAAGGCCGTTAACGTAATCATTTCGTAAATGACGGATGAAGCGAGCACAGCCGTGATTTCGTTGGCATCATAGCTTGGCAATACCTCCACCAAGTCAAAGCCGACAACATCCAAACCGTCAAGACCGCGTACATATTCAAGCGCTTCGTAGCTTGTGGGCCCTCCGACTTCCGGCGTTCCTGTACCGGGAGCATAAGCCGGATCTACAAAATCGATATCATACGTGACAAAAACCGGACGGTCTTTGACACGGTCATGGATTCTTTTCATTACTTGCTCAAAACCGATTTCCCGGACTTCTTTCATTGGGATGACTTCAAAGCCGAGCTGACGCGCATCCTCGATATCATCCGGGCTGTAAAGCGGCCCTCTCATTCCAACTTGAATGGAGTGTTCGACATCCAGAAGCCCTTCTTCCACGGCACGGCGGAACGGCGTTCCGTGCATATATTTTTCTCCATAATAATGTTCCCACGTATCGCCATGGGAATCAAAATGAACCAAAGCCATTTTACCGTATTTTTTATGGAAAGCTCTCAGGTTTCCCAAAGAAATGGAATGATCGCCGCCCATGATAATCGGTATAACGTTTTTGTCCAAAAGCGGCATCAACTCTTCTACCATGTTGTCATAAGTACGAAGGGCATTTCCCGGAATGACGTTAATATCTCCGTAATCCACCCCGGAACAATATTCAAAAATGTCAATATCCATATCGGGATTATAAGGACGAAGCAGCACAGAAAAATTACGGATATGCTGCGGCCCGAATCGCTGGCCGGTCCGATTTGAAGCGGCTGTATCAAACGGGACGCCCAGAACGGCAAAATCAATTCCTTCTGTTGTCCGTATTTGCTCCAATCTCATGAAAGTCCTCGTTCCAACAAAGCGCGGAGACTGGGAAGAATCTTTCGGTTTATACATAAAATTACCTCCTGTCAGGTTTTGTCGTCTCAAATCATGTAATTGCAAAATTCGTGCCAACTTTTTTAAGTTAGGAATGTCGGATCGAGCAAATAAAATAATCCGCCAATGCATCAAAAGAGCTTCTTTTGATGCATTGGCGGATTATGAGTCATTTACGAATTAATATTGTATTTTTTCAGCTTCCGAACCACGCTGGACTGGCTGATCCCCAAATATTCGGCCATTTCGTAGGTTGTTTTGTATTGTCTGGAAGCCCGTTTCAGCCAGCGGATTTCCACCTGTTCCAACGCCTGCTGCAAACTTCCGCCTTCTTCTTCCCATCTTTCCGGTTCCATTTCGGATAAAGGTGCGTCAGCATTCGTATGAAACGGCAAAGCATTTGGGTAGATCACCTTGCCTTCTGTCGTAATAACAAGCCGCTCGATCAGATTTTCCAGCTCCCTTACATTTCCCGGCCAGCGATAATCGAGCATTGCGTGGATCGTCCCCTGATGAAAGATTTTATCCGTTTTATATTTTTCATTACATTTTTCCAGGTAAAAATTACATAACTGCAATAAATCATCCTTGCGCTCCCTAAGCGGCGGAATCGTAATCGGCACCACGTTCAAGCGATAATAGAGGTCTTCGCGGAATTGTCCTTTTTGGACCATTTCCCATAAATCCCTGTTTGTCGAGACAATGATCCGGAAATCAATATTTTTCGGCTTTGTCCCGCCAATTCGTGTAACTTTCTTTTCCTGAATCACCTTCAGCAATTTTGCCTGAAGTCCTGGCGGCAGTTCCCCCACCTCATCCAGAAAAAGCGTTCCGTGATTGGCCAGTTCGATCAATCCAGGCTTGCCTTCCCTGCTCGCCCCTGTAAAAGCACCCCGTTCGTAGCCAAACATTTCGGATTCAAACAATGTTTCGGGAATGGCACCGCAGTTCACCTCAATAAATGCTTCTTTTCTCCGTTCACTTTTTTCATGGATGGCTTTGGCAAACACATTTTTGCCGACGCCGGACTCTCCCAGAAACACAACGGTCGCATCCGACATGGCGACACGCTGAACGAGCTGCCAAATGTTGTTCATTTCCTTACTCTTAAACGTAATCCCTTCCAGAACCTGTTCTTTATCCCGCAATTCCTGAATTTCGCTCTCATAATATTCCATTTTCGCACGAAGCTCTTCATAATCTTCCTTGAGCTGCCGCAATTCCGTTAAATCATGTGAAAAACTGATGACCCGGATCATGTTGCCTTCATGATCAAACACCGGGAGCGCCGTTGCCATGACGGATCGTCCTGTTAACGTGTGCTGCATGACCTGAACTTCTTTTTTCTCTGCGAGTACTTTTTTCGTCACGGATGGAGAAAAAATTCCTTTCCGCTCCAGCACATCTACTGTTTGTCCAATAAGCTCTTCCGCTTCTTTACCGTAAATGGATAAACAGTTTGGACTGGCCCTCAGTACTCTTCCCTCTCCATCCGTAATGACAATATTGTCATACGAGGCGTCCAATATGGCTTTTATCTCCATTTCAAGAATATCTTCTTCGTTCATTGTTCATCACTCGTTTTTTGTCATTTTCACAGTGAAGTTATTTTATCATAAGTTTGCGGGAAAACCGAAAGGAATAATAGCAAAGGGCTGTATTTGGCAAGAAAAAAATGAAAGGGGCATAAGATAATATGTGTTAATTTTTAAAATCAAGAACTTGTTTAGTGAAATCTTTAAAATCCTTTAAGTGTTTTTCAATAATGGCTTTTACAATCTCCAGATGAATGTCTTGGTAATCATGGACGGCAATATTGCGAAAACCGACCATTGCTTGCATTTTAAATGAGATGTCTTCTGTAATCACTTTATTTTGAGCCAACAAACCAAAGGCATCACACGGCTTGTCTGCGGGATGCCCAGTTTTTTCTCAGCCACCACATGCATGGCAATGTCAATGCTGGCCTCACAGGCACGTTGAATATTCAGAATAATGGAATCTTGCTTCGTGTAGTTTTGAAGGTTATCGGCATTATGATCGTATTCTTCATCAATTCTCTTTAAGCAGCGTTCAATGGTACTGATTTTATTCAAGATAATATCATTCTTCATGGATTTGGCCTCTTTCTGAAATATTTTCTAAAATGACACGCCTTTCTTCATTCAAAATGGCATAATTCTTTAAAGTCCGCATCTCAAAGAGCGCCTTATCAGTTGAGTTGTTGCCATACAAGGCCTTTCCTTTTTCTACGATCTGTGACTGAAAGACCGTTGAGGCTTGTTTTAAATCGATCAGGTCCACATCCCGGTTTAAGATGGCTGCCAGCTCCTGTGCCAGCATAAACCGTTCATAATGGCTGAGATTCTTGTCACTCAAATAAGCAATATCATAGTCACTATTACGATGGACACGACCAACTGCTTGGGAACCAAATAAATAAATGACGGATGGAGCTATACGCTCAATGAGAAAATCTACTATCAATTTTTCAGCATTTTCAAGGGTCATTGTTTCCACTCCGATCGGCAAAAGTGTTGAATGATTCATTTATATAGTACCATATTAAACCCTATGAAAATAAGGTTTTCCTGGTCCTCCAAAAGCCATCCCGCAGGAGATAGTCTCTTGTGACCCAGCTGTCAGCTGAATGTCCTTCTATTTACAAGACCTATCCGGAGTTTTTGGAAGATTTCGCATTGGTTTCCTTGTCGTTGCCCCAATCTTGATCGTTCTTGCTTTCATTGGTTTCATTCAGCCTTGTTTGCTCTCGTCGTCTTAAATGCCGTACCTTGGGATAAATGGTATAGTCATTGAGCCAAATTTTTCCGATTTCACCATTGATAGTTACGAGATCAGGCATTCACTTGAAGATACAGCTAAAAAACTTAAACGACCACCTGCTAAAGCTTTTCTGAATCATACGCCTATTATCAAAAAAATGGACTCCTCTCCGGAGTCCATTTTACTAAATGGGACGAATTACTGCACGAACCGGGCTTCCGTCCGCCCCTTCGATGGCGAGCGGGAGGGCGATCAATTCATAATTCCCTTGTTCCACCTTATCCAGTACAATATTTTCTAAAATAAATACGCCGTTTTCATAGAGAGAGTGATGCGCCAGCATTTTTTTGCTGTCAACGGGATCAACGGACGGCGTGTCGATTCCAAGCAACCGAACCCCTTTTTCCTTTAAAAAAGGTCCAGCATCTTCACGCAAAACCGTATATTTTTCCGGAAAAACCGCCGGATCCCTGCCCGTCATGGTCCGCAAAAGCAGTCGGGACACACCTTCAAGCTCAAATCCCTCAAGTTCTGCACGCCCGATGCTTTCACAGTTTGAAACATCAATGACACATGCCGGGCCGATGTACATATCAATATCCAACTCATGCACTTTTTTTCCCTCATTGTCAAAATGAAAAGGCGCGTCAATATGCGTTCCGGAATGAACGCTTGTCGTTATTTGGCCAATATTGACTGAACCGGTTTGCTCTTTTGTAAAACTGAGCTGGAAAGAAAACGGCGTATCCCCCGGCCAAACAGCCATGTTGTTTGTAAGCGGCTGCGAAATATCAATCCATTTCTTTTTCTCCATTCATACCACTCCAATTAAATGAATCCTAGCGTATTTAAGAATACCACCACAATCGTAACCGGGACAACCCAGGTCATCAGCAGGCGCCATGTGGAATACAAGCCCGGCGACACGGTACTGCTCATCAAAAACTCTTCCTTAACAAGCAGCTTATCCATTTTATGAATAATGAACAGCGCAATCAGCAAACTGCCAAAAGGAAGCATGAGGTTGCTCACCAAATAATCAGTCGCATCAAAGACGCTTTTGCCAAAAATCGTAAAATCCGCAAGGCTGCTGGAAGACAGCGCCGCCGGAATCGCTGCGAGAAAAATGATGATTCCCGCAAGCCAAGTCACTTTTTTCCTCGAACGCTTTCCATTTGCCGTAAAAGCTGCAACAATAATTTCGTATAAACTGAATGATGACGTTAATGTGGCAAATAAAAACAGGATCAAAAACATGCTTAAAAACACTTCGCCAAATAGCAGTTGGGAAAAAACGGACGGCAACACGATAAACAATAGCCCCGGTCCTTCCGCAGGCTCATACCCGAAAGCGAATACAACAGGAAAAATCGCCAATCCCGCCAATAACGAAACGAAAATATTCATTCCCACAACCGATCCGGCAGAAGAAGTCAGGCTGACATCTTTCTTCAAATATGAACTGTACGTAACCATGCAAGAAAAACCGACGGCAAGCGAAAAGAATGATTGGCCCAATGCGTACAACAAAGATTCACCTGTAATATTCGAAAAATCCGGTGCAAGGAAAAATTTCACACCTTCCATCGCGCCATCAAGTGTCAACGAACGAATCACAAGAATGATAAAAAAGATAAATAAAAGCGGCATCATATATTTATTTGCTTTTTCAATGCCATTTTGAACACCGGCAGCGATTACAGCGACATTTGCAAGCGTAAACAAAAGCAGGCCAAGCAGTGTGACCCACGGAGAACCGATAACAGAGCCGAACAGGTCCGGATAATTGGTCCCATCGCCAATAATTTTACCAGGAATAGACAAACCGGTGTATACAAGGACCCAGCCGCCGACTACACTATAAAAGGAAAGCAGCAGAAAGCAGCCAAGCACGCCCAATCTTCCGACCCACACCCAGAGACTATCCGGAGCCAGCTTTTTGTAGGCGCTGATCGCTTCCATGCCAGACCCTCTCCCGATAATAAATTCCGAAATAAGCATCGGCATTCCGATTAATAACGTAAATACGACAAAAATAAGAAAAAACGCGCCCCCTCCGCTCATCCCCGTTACGTACGGGAACTTCCAAATGGCTCCGAGGCCAATTGCCGCCCCTGCCGAAGCCAAAATGAAGCCAAGCTTGGATGACCATTGATCCTTTCTTTCTTCCATATCCTTTTCCCCCTGTGATTCTCAATTATCTTAAAATTTGTATAAAACGCCGCCCCCGGCATAGAAGTCGGGGTGGGGTGTGTAAAACTGCCCTTAAAGCTCGGTTCTTAAATCCCACAATTCCGGGAAGAAGCGGTGATCCAATACTTGCTTCAAATAATTGACGCCAGAAGAACCGCCTGTACCCGTTTTAAAGCCGATAATACGCTCAACTGTTTTCATATGGCGGAATCGCCATTGCTGAAGCCAATCTTCAATATCAACAAGCTTTTCCGCCAGCTCATACAAATCCCAATATTGTTCCACATTGCGGTAAACTTCCTTCCAGGCGGCGGCAACCGTCGGATCTCCTCCGTATGTTTCGGAAAAATCGCGGTTCAATAAATCCGGGTTAATCGGAAAGCCGGCGCGGGCCAATGCCTTAATGGATACGTCATAAATGCTTGGAGCCTGATGGGCCAGCTTGAGCATTTCATGTATTTTAGGATCTTTTTCGTATATTTTTAAAATATGGGTTGATTTATAGCCAAGGGCAAACTCAATCAATCTGTATTGGTACGATTGGAAACCGGAAGCCCGCCCCAGGTAATCGCGAAATTCCAGATATTCTGCAGGTGTAAGCGTCGATAAAACATCCCAAGCCTGGATAATTTGCGTTTGTGTTTTGGTTACTCGTGACAGCATTTTAAAAGCGGCATGCAATTCCTCTTTATCAATTGCCTGGATGGCTGCTGTCATTTCATGCAAAATCAGCTTCATCCACAGCTCGCTCACCTGATGAATAATGATGAACAGCATTTCATCATGATGATCGGACAGCCTTTTTTGGCTCGATAAAATTTGGTCCAGCCCCAAATATTCCCCGTAGGTCATATCATTTTTAAAATCGGTGTGAATGCCTTTTTCACCTTCCAGTTTTTGATGAAGTTCCGAAATGGATTTTGACATGTTTTCTCCCCCTTAAAATTCACAAAAATGTGAAACCGTCTCCTGTGGATTGAACGGCCGCTGCCGGCAAAACGGCACTACGCAACCACGTCCCGCTTATTTTCAAATTTCTTGTACTGTTCTTCCACCATTATTTTTTTCAAAACTTGAACCGTTTTCCACACTTCTTCAAACGTATTGTAGAGGGCAACCGGTGCCAGGCGGATTCCTTTTGGCGCCCGGAAATCGGGAATAACGCCATTTTCTTTTAATGCCTTGCAAATTCTGGCAGCCTCTTCATGTTCAAGGTAAATATGACCGCCTCTTTTGTCCTCTTCACGCGGATTGGCCATGACAAACCCAAAATCCTTTAATTCCGCGTCAATCAATTTCATCATATATTCCGTCATTTCCAATGACTTTTTACGAACTTTGTCTATGCCCACTTCGTTGAACATCATCAAAGAACCGTATAGCGGCGCCGCACTAAGGAGGTGCGGTGTGCCCATTTGAAAGGCTCCTGCATCAGGCGCCGGCGTTAACGTATGCTCCATGTCAAACTGCTTTTCTTTTTTCGATCCGAACCAGCCTGCCAGCCCCGGAGCTGTCCCGAAGTGTTTTTTATTGACATACATGCCAGCAGTGGCGCCGGGCCCGCCATTCAAGTGCTTATATGAGCACCAAAACGCAAAATCGACTCCCCATTCACTTAATTGGTGTGGAATGGAGCCGATGGAATGGCACAAATCAAACGCAATCAAAATCCCCCGTTTATGGGCTTCTTTCGTCAGGCGCTCCATGTCCAATATTTGCCCGCTGCGATAAAGGACACCGGCAAGTACAATCAACGCCACCTCGTCCGTCATTGCTTCGATAATATCTTCTTCGCAAAGCGTCTGGCCATCTGCGCTTTTTACTTGAAGCAAATGTTCCTCCGGATCAAGGCCATGAACACCCAATTGGCTCTTCAGCGCGTAAATGTCCGTCGGAAAGTTTAATTCATCGGCGAGAATCTTTGTCCTTTTTCCTTCCGGCTTGTAAAAAGTCGAAACGATTTGATGCAAGTTCACCGTCGTCGAACCGGTGACAATGACTTCCTCCGGCTCGGCGCCGATGAGCGGAGCGGTCATCTCGCCCAATTTTTCGGAAAAATAAAACCACGGATGCTCTCCCTGCGTCCATCCGTCAATTCCAAATGTCTTCCAGGAATCAAGCAGCCGCAAAAGAGAATCTTCTGCCCGTTTTGACAACAGGCCGAGCGAATTTCCATCCATATAAATCATTCCGGGTTGAATATAAAATTCTTCCCGATATTGTTTCAGCTCATCGCGCTCATCAAGCCGGCGTGCATATTCTTTTGTCAAAAAAGCGTTTTCATCCATTTTAATTACTCCTTCACACCCAAATGATTGCTATACGCATACTATAACCGATTCAATGACAGTTAGTCAATGATATTGTGTCATTGACTAAATGTCATTGAAATGTTTGCCAGTACAATGCATACAGGCTAATATATACATAAACATTTTTCATCCTGAAAGGACGAACCAAATGAACGGAACAGACCAATTAACGAAACGACAATTGAAAGCACTTCAAACAAGGGAAAACCTGCTCAAAGCAGGCCGCGCCGTTTTTCTGGAAAATGGATTCCAAAAAGCCACGATGACACAAATTAATAAAATGGCCCATACAGGCTACGGCACCGCGTATGTGTATTTCCGAAACAAAGACGAACTGTTTGCAGAGTTAATGGAAACAATCATGCAAAAAATGTATGAAGTGGCAGATCTCCCCTTCCAGCCTAAAACGAAGGAAGAAGCCTTTTCCCAAATTCAAAAACAAACAGAGCTTTTTTTAAAAGCCGCACTCGAAGAAAAAGCGATCATGCAAGTTGTGAAAGAAGCGATCGGGACTTCAGAAATCGTTAGTGAAAAATGGAATAAAATCCGGACACGCTTTGTAAACGGCATCAAAGCAGATATCAGCTTCGTTCAAAACGCAGGACTTGCGCGCCCGGACCTGGATGCACGCCTGATCGCCAAGGGCTGGTTTTACATGAACGAGCAGCTCATGTGGGATCTCGTCTTGGGGGAAGTAAGCGGGGATATTGAAAAAGTGGCGGAAAATCTCGTAAAATTGTATACTGGAGGGCTTTATAAGTAGAGAAAACCAGACATTCGGGGATGTCCAAAAAGCCACTAAAATAAATCAGACGGAGCCGTCTGATTTCCACGGAAGTTGGCATGTTTTCAATTTAAATATGATGGATCTTCATACAGAAGAGAAGCTTAATGACGGGTTGAACATTTATGGTGAACAGGGAACATGGATTGTACGAAAATTCATGCGGATATGCGCTCTTTCTTATGAAAAGCAGAGGTGGCAAATGTTGGACAAGCATTCTTTTTTATTGATGATAAAAACCGTTTGCTTTCTTGTGCTTTTTTTCTTTATTCCATTAACGCCGGGATCACACATGACCAAAGCAGGTGTCGAAAATCAAACATACAAGATTGCCGGAGGGACATACCTTGGCCTATAAATAGCTCGGTTCCCTTCAAGGGGGACTGGCACCAGAGGAAAGTAATCCACCAGATCCGAACTCAAGGGTGGATTACTTTTTTTGTTAAATGACAGCAGCGCTAGAATAAATGTACTTCCTGCATGTAAAAAACCGCCCTTCCAACTTGGATTGGCGGCCTTTCTTTTACATCCCCGGATGATCTTCCATGAAAAGTATTTTCTCTTCCCTGAAAGGAAACAGCTTCATTTCCCTCGCTCTTTCACCGTGATTAATCATAATCTCATGGAAGATTTCTTCGTCCGACTTTCCGTCTGTTTCAACCCCAAGCTTTTCAGCGGCCCGGTAAATCATCGTATGGCGCACCTCTTTGGCCAGTTCGCGAAGATCCTTTCCTTCTGTGGAAATGCCCAGCTCTTTTGCATGCTTTAGGATTTGCGCTTCCCAAACTTCACGCTTGAGCATCTTCAACGATTTTCCTTCCGTGGAAATGCCGAGTTCTTTTGCCTGTTCGGTGACCCTGGCCCTTTTCACCTCTTTTTTTAACGTTTTAAGATCTTTGCCTTCTGTTTGAATACCGTATTGCTTCGCAATATTCTTCATCCAAACCATTTGTATTTCTTTTTCCAGCTGCTCGGTCGTTTTTCCCTCGGTATTGATCCCGAATTCCTCTGCCTGCTTTTTGAGATACTTCTCTTTTATTTCCTTATGCAGGGTCTCGGTATCTTTTCCTTCCGTGTCGATTCCCATCATCTCGGCGTATTTTTTCGTTAATTCCGGAGTATTTTTATGTACATGTTCCGCCGAAAAGGAACGATTTCCAGATTCCTTTCCATGGACCGCCATCGCTGTTCCCACAAAGCCCAACACTAAAGAAAACATTAACATTGCTGCCGCGTACAGCCTTTTCATGAAAAATTCCTCCCTATTGGTAAAATAATCTTCCTTTAGCATGCCCCATTGTTCGCGGATCATGAGCTTTTTTGACAGTCCTGGATCGTATTCCCGACGGTTCCGGATCACATTTCCGGTTTTCAACAGAACAACTGCAAAAAAATTCCCGAACACCAGCCATTTTGGCTTGCATTCGGGAATTGCCTAGTCTGTATCCTTTTTTTGCTTCTCTTTTTGCTCGACCAAGAAAACTTGGCCAGTCATCAATTTATATATATATGAAGAGGTCAGCTTATAGCTGTTTTCGATTTTATCTGCCAAGTGGCCGGCCCTTTCAAATAAGATCGATCGAAGATTTGTCACTTGTCTCAACACTTTTTCCGTTAATGCTTCTTGGCTGTCGAGCCTTTCAATGACCTCTTGATGATTTGCTTCCAGCTTGGAAATCTGGTCCGCCATTTCCTTCTGGAGCTCATGCTGTTCGTGCAAACTGGATAAAAAATGTTCGTTTATTGCTTCCTGCTTTTCCAAGCGGTTTTCAATTTCTTGATGAGTTTTTTGAAGGCTGTGCAATTTTTCCATCATTACCTGCTTAAATTGGCTTTCCTCATTCAGCATTGCCTGAAGACGCTCGTTTTTGCTTTCAATGTTCTCCAGCCTGCTTTTTGCATAATTCTCGAATTCATTCTGCTTATCGTTATATTTCCGCTGTTCATTTAATCTATAATAAATCTTTTTCCAACGTTGTTGTTGGTCATGTTCTTGCCGATGTACCTTATCATGCAGCCCATGTAGTGATTCATTGATTTCGGAGTGCACCCGCTTTTGTTCTTCAACAAGATCGGACCAATAATCGTATTTGGCAATAGATTGGTTCGGCTCGTCAATCTCCTCTTTATTTTTAAAAATATAGGGATATTCCTCATCGTTATAGTATATAGCCACTTTTCCACCCCCTTGACGCTGCTGTATTGTATTAGTTTATGCAGATGCGCTGACAAGGGTAACAATGAGACATCCTGGCCGCAAGCAAAAAAAAATGGTTTTTTAAAAAAATGCTCATTTGCAGTCAAAATTTCCATATGTATATAAACAGACGAGCTCTTTTTGGGGGGGATAGGCTTTGACGATCGTTCGATATTTAGTCGGTTATGTGTTTATCACTTCCGGAATCATGAAATTCATCAATCCTGAATTGGCTGAAACATTTAGTGGCCTGAATCTGCCTTTTCCGCTGCAATTCATGACCGCGGTTGCCGTTATTGAAATCACTTGCGGCTTATTGATCATCCTGAAAAAATGGGTCCAAAAAGCGGCATTTCCGTTAATCGGCATTATGATCGGCGCGATTATTTTAACAAAACTGCCTGCCTTGGATGATGGTTTTATACAGTTTGCTTTTAACGCAAGGCTGGACATCGTGATGCTTGTGCTCCTGACTTACCTATACTTTGAGTGAAATTTATTCCACCGTTACTTTTACCCCTTTTTCCCCGTATTTATGATAGGCGGCGTGATACGTTGGACCAACGCCCCGCTTGAATTTGATTGAATGGCGGATGGCGGCGGTAATAAATTTTTTTGCTTCCTCTACCGCTTCGGGAACCTTTTTGCCTTTTGCCAGTTCGGCTGCAATCGCCGCGGAATAACTGCAGCCCGCACCATTCGTATGGATCGTGTCAATTCGCGGAGCCTCCAGTACATAATATTTTTCCCCGTCAAATAACACATCGATGGCGGGACCTTCCAAGCGCCCTCCCTTGACAAGCACGTATTTCGGACCCAGCTCAGCCAGGGATTTCGCTGATGTTTTTAAATCCTCGACTGTTTTCAGTTCGTCCCTTTCGAGCAGTCTGGCAGCTTCCGGCATATTGGGCGTAATAATCGCAGCCAGTGGGATGAGCTTCTCTTTCAGCGCCATGATCGCTTCGTCTTTTAATAAAGGGGAACCCATTTTCCCAATCATGACTGGATCAACCACAATATTGGACACACCGGACTCCTTTATCCATTGTGACACCTTTTCAATATTTTCTTTCGTAAACAGCATGCCCACTTTGATCGCATCAGCCCCAATATCCCTAAGGGCTGTATATATCTGGGCTTCTATTGCATCGAGCGGCAAAGGAAAAATCCCCTGATCCGTCCTTGGATGATTGGCCACAATGGCCGTAATGGCGCTCATTCCGAACACATCAAGCTCCTGGAATGTTTTTAAATCCGCTTGAATCCCCGCCCCTCCTCTTGCTGCTGAACCTGCAATGGATAATGCTCTATGTATACTCATGTCACCCATTCCTTTCCTTTGATATTTTTCAGCCGGACCTAGCCAGGTTCACCGTTCCCATCAAAATGACCGTATATGAATTCCCCATCTCATTTTACCAAGAAACATTTTATATTTCTTTTGCGGGACTCTTGATGAAAAAATGGTTTGTAAAAACCTGTTCCTTTCAAAATGTAAACTGCGTGTTAAAAATTTACAAATGATTCATATCTCCCTATGTAGGATCTCCTGAAATTTCCCTGGGCTGCCTGGGCTTTTCCCCTATTTTTCAAAACAAAAGCGCAAATGAAAGCGACGTCCGCATTTACAATAACTTTACCATTCACTTAATGAATGCTCATACGGGATTGATGTTGCTCCGCTATTGTTATAGATGAAAATATTTCAAGAAACGGAGGGAGAATCATGAAAATCGATTTGCATATGCACAGTACACATTCGGATGGTGAGTGGACGCCTCTAACATTGGTAAAAGAAGCCGGCTTCCGCGATGTATCCGTCATGGCGATTACGGATCATGATGAAATTGCAGGTTCAAAGGAAATCCGGGAAACCGCCGCGGACAAGGGAGTGACTGTTATCCCGGGAATCGAGTTAAATACAGACGGCAATCAAGGAGAGCTGCATCTATTAGGCTATGGGTTCGATTATGAAAATAAGAGTTTGAAAGAGTATATTCATTGGCGGCAGCAGGAAAGGATTATTTGGAGCAAGAAAATCGTGGCCAAGCTGCAGGAGCTCGGGTTTATGGTTGACTGGGAAGCATGTTGGAGACGCGCAGGAGAAAAAGTCATTGTCCGGACACATATTGCAGATGAACTTGTGGCCCAGGGCTACTTCGTTGATCAAGAGCACGCTTTTCAAGCTCTGCTTAAAAAAGAGGCGCCGGCCTTTGTTGAACGGGAAGGACTTTCGGCAACGGAAGCAATTGATCTTATTCACCATGCCGGCGGAAAGGCTTTTTTAGCGCACCCGGGAGAATATACGTGGGAGTGGTCCTTGAAAACATTAGTGGATGGAGGGCTGGATGGAATCGAAGTTTACTATTCGAGACATAAACAAATGACTACATTGTATTGGAGTCATATGGCCGACAAATACAAGCTGTTAAAAAGTGTCGGAAGCGACTTCCATGGCCCAGGATCGAGAAGTCCGTACCCGATTGGCTCCGTTCATTGTAACCGGAAAGAAGTGCTGGGCTGGCTGAAAGAACTTTGCAGCAAGGAGGGAGTGCATTGAAGTTATATGCCTCATCCACATTAATGTGGGGAAAGGGAATCCGAGAAATAGGACAACTGGCCAATAAATTCAAACTGGACGGCATCGAATTATGGGCAGAGCAGGCTTGGTTTTGCCATATGAGTACGCGGGAGATTGTCCAAGTGTCCAGACATTACGGGTTGGGCGTAACGGTCCATGCAGCAAGCTGGGATTTAAACATATGTTCACTAAATGAAAGGACCCGAAGGAAATCCCTTGAAGAAATTTATCGCTCCATAGACTTTGCAGCTGCCATTCAAGCAACAGACGTAACGATCCATCCCGGGCGAAGAACATTGTCCAATGAATGGACCCCGTGGCATGAGGAAGTGCTGAATCAGAGCCTTGATCAATTGGAGGAAGTGGCCAACGACTATGGAATCACTTTATCCATTGAATTAATGGAAGAAATCAACAAAGAATTTATCACGACAGCCGATGCGTTAAACCGGTTAGTCGATCACCGGTCCGAGGCCATTCAAACCACGTTTGATGCGGCCCATATTTCACTTGACAAAGATGTCATTCAGGTTTTCGCCACGCTGCACCGTGTAAATAAAATTCATTTGAGTGACTCAACAGCAACACAATATCATGTTCCACTCGGGGAAGGGGAAATAAAACTGAAACGATTCCTGGAACAAATCATGAAAAAAGATTTCATAACGGTTTTGGAGGGATATGACACGAGTGAAAATGTTTCGATGCTTCGGAAGCACCTTTCTTATTTAGAGACATGCTACGAAACAATGAAGGAGATGAAGGTTTGAAGTTTTTAGTAACGAATGATGACGGCATCTTTGCGCCTGGCCTGGAGGCTCTCGTTGAAGTTCTTCTGCACTTTGGGGAAGTTCATGTCATCTGCCCGGATCAAGAAAACAGTGCCGTCAGCCATGCCATTACTTTAAGGCAGCCGATAAAGGCGGCCAAAATGTCGCTGTTTGGACCAAATGTCCCTGCATGGGCCGTCAATGGAACGCCGGCCGACTGTGTCAAACTCGGTTTAGACATTTTAATCAAGGAGCCGCCCGATTTTGTCGTATCCGGAATCAACCCCGGACCGAATCTGGGGAGGGATGTGTACTATTCAGGAACGATGGCCGCTGCATCAGAAGCTGCGTTGTACGGCATTCCATCCATTGCCGTATCATTGGATCGCTTAAGCAGCCAAAACATAAACTTTCAATATCCGAAAAGGCTATTGTACGAAGTATTGGAAACATTATTGGCCAACCAAATCCCAAAAGGCGTATTTGTCAATATCAACGTGCCTTATATCGGAAAGGAAGCGTGCAGAGGAGTCCGCGTTGTTCCGCTTGATCTGTCTGTAAATCGGTATAGCTATGTGGGCCTGAATGATCCGTACGGCCATGTTTATTACTGGTTAAAAGACAATCTTTTTCATCTGGCTGATTTTGCGAAAGAAGGGGACTTTGCAGCGTTAAAAGAAGGCTATATCACTGTTACACCCCTTGAAGGAAAAGCTTGTCATATGAAACACATTCGAAAGTTTGAAAAATGGTTCAAACAATCGAAGAGCAAAATTCAACAGGAGGAATTCTACTCATGAACCGATTTGTTTATGCTGTTCTGGCTTCATCCGTGCTTTCATTAGCCGCTTGCGGCGGAGGCGGATCATCCGCAACGACCCAGGACCACTCTTCCAAAAGCCCGTCAAACAGTGCAGATGCAATGGAAAGTGAGGTTTCGGGAAAAATTCAATTTTACACCTCCCAGCCGGACAGTGACGCGGCGGAGCTTGTGAAGGAATTCAACAAGGTATATCCCGATGTGGAAGTAGATGTTTTCCGTTCGGGAACGGAAGAGGTCATGAGCAAAATTGCCGCAGAGCATAAAGCCGGAGACATTCAGGCAGATGTTTTATTGGCAGCGGATGCCGTTACATTCGAAACGTTAAAGGAAGACGGCCTTTTGCTTTCATACGAGTCACATGAAAGCAACAACATCCCAAAAGAATTTGTTGATCAAGACCACATGTATACAGGCACAAAAGTGATGGCAACCGTGCTGGCGGTCAATACGAATGAAGTGGACCAGATGCCGGCTTCATGGAACGTGTTAACGGAAAAAGATGCAAAAGGAAAAGCGCTGATGCCCAGCCCGCTTTATTCCGGGGCCGCTGCTTATAACACAGGCGTTTTTTCCCGCCAGGAGCATTTTGGCTGGAAATTCTTTGAAAAACTGCATGATAATGACATGACGATTGTGCAGGGAAATGGTGCTGTATTGCAAGCCGTTGCCGGCGGAGAAAAAGCGTATGGAATGGTTGTCGACTACCTTGTCGCCCGCGCGAAACAAGAAGGCTCCCCTGTTGACATTGTTTACCCCGAAGAAGGGGTCCCGGTTATTACCGAACCGATCGGCATTATGAAAAATACGGACAATCCAGATGCGGCAAAGGCTTTTGTGGACTTTGTTTTGTCGGAGAAAGGCCAAGCGCTCTCCGCGGAGCTGGGATATGCCCCCATTCGCGAAGGTGTCAAAGCGCCCGAAGGATTAAAGTCCATTTCGGACTTGAAGGTGATCTCTCATGATGTAAAAGAGCTCTTAAAAACCCGCGAAGAAGACAAACAAACTTTCAGCGAGATTTTGGGAGAGTAGGAGGCTGAAAAATTGGCTGAACAACTCTTGAAAGGAAGGTTCTCCACAGAGAAATCTTCCTTCTCCTTTGTATCGAAACAAATCATGAAACGTACATGGTTGGCGATTGGCCTTATCCTGATTTTTTTCCTTTTCCTATGGCCTGTCATTCGCCTGATTGCTTTGAGCTTTTCCACTGACGGCGGCTACGCGCTTTCCAACTATGCCGCTGTTTTGCAGGAGCCAAAAACTTGGAAAATCTTAACGAACACTGCCATGATCGTACTAGGATCGACCATCATTGCCTTATGGCTGGGCGTATCCTTCGCCTGGCTGATCGCATACAGTGATGTCCGGGCAAAAAAATGGCTGCATGTCATGATTATGTTGCCTTTTATCGTTCCATCCTATATCGTCACCCTGTCCTGGACCCGGTTTTTCAGCAAAAACGGGATGGCTGCACATTTGCTCGACTTTCTTCCCGGAAATTTGGAACCGCTCAATCTATATAGCCACACGGGGATCATCCTCATTTTGGGACTGTCTCATTATCCGCTTGTTTTTTTGTTGACGACAAGCATATTAAGGAGAATTCCCCGGGAACTCGAATGGGCCGTCCGTTCATCCGGCGGGAGCCGCTGGACTGCATTTCAAAAAGTTACTTTGCCGCTTGCGCTTCCGGGAATTGCCGGAGGAGGGCTGCTTGCCTTTCTGGCCAATCTCGATAATTTTGGGATCCCCGCATTTTTGGGCATTCCTGCCAATATTACCGTATTAAGTACCGCCATTTATCAGGAAATTGCCGGATACGGGCCAACCGCCTTTGCCAGAGCAGCCACATTTTCGGTCTTATTGGGAGCCGTTGCCTTAATGGGAACGTTATTGCAGTGGTTTTTGCTCAAAAGATCCAAAGAAAATGAAAACAGCGACATAGATGTGAAACCCCGTTTTTCGCTGGGACGTTATCGTACAGCGGTTGAGGCCGTACTTTGGGGTTTTCTGTTTTTCATCGGCGTTGTTCCGATCATCTCGATGCTTGCTTCTTCCTTGATTCGCGCGTACGGCCTCCCATTTTCCCTGGAAAATCTGACATGGGATCACTACCGCTTTGTACTGCTTGAAGATGAAAAAGTACAGGGAGCCATTTTTAACAGTTTAAAGCTGGCGATTGGAACAGGGATGATCTGTTTAGTGGCAGGTACCGCCATTGCTTATTATCGGGTTCGGAAAAATACGGCGGCGGGTAGATTTATGGAGTTGGCTGTAGGGTTGCCGTACGCATTGCCGGGAATGGTATTGGCGCTGGCGATGATTTTAACGTGGATGGAGCCCGTTCCCGGCTGGAATCCCGGCATATATGGAAGCATTTGGATCCTATTTATGGCATATGTGACAAGGTTTTTGATTTTACAAGTCCGTGGAAGCATGACGGCCATGTCCCAAATCGCCCCGTCCATGGAGGAAGCGGCTCATAGTTCCGGAGCCGGAACAATTGTAAAATGGCGAAAGATCATGCTGCCTCTACTGCTGCCGGGTTTATTGAGCGGCGCCTTGTTGGTCGTGCTGACAACGCTAACCGAACTTACTGTGTCTGCGCTTCTCTGGTCAAGCGGATCGGAAACGATAGGGCTGACGATTTTTAACTTTGAGCAGGCCGGTTATACGACCTACTCCACAGCCTTTTCGGGAATCATCATCATGACCATGTTGATTTTAGCCGTTATTTTTCTGGGATTTCAAAAGATTTACGAACGAAAGGCAGGACAAAAATGAGTACAATCATTACAGGTGTTTCCAAACATTTCGGTCAAACAACAGCACTTTCCAATATTGACCTGGCCATTGACACTGGAAGCTTCACAGCCATTTTGGGGCCTTCAGGGTGCGGAAAAACGACTCTTCTCCGACTGTTGGCAGGGTTTGAAAAACCATCAACGGGGGCGATTACAATGAATGGACAGACGGTTGCAAGCCAAAAGAAGGCCATTCCCCCTGAAAAACGTAATATCGGGATGGTTTTTCAATCTTTCGCTCTCTGGCCGCATTTAAAAGTAAAAGAACAAATCCGGTTTCCGCTGAAGCATCACCCATTCACCCCCATGGAGATAAAGAAGAAGGAAAAAGAACGGGTACTGAAAATGCTGAAGATGACTGGATTGGATAAATTTGGAAACAGAATGCCCAATGAATTGTCCGGCGGGCAAAAACAACGCGTTGCCATTGCCCGCGCATTGGCTCCGCAGCCAGCCCTGTTGCTGATGGATGAACCATTAAGCAGTTTGGATGCGGAATTGCGAATGGATCTGAGAAAGGAAATTCAAACGATCCACCGAAAGATGAATACCTCTGTTGTCTATGTGACCCACGACCAGGGAGAGGCACTGGCGATGGCAGATCAAATTGTCGTCATGAAAGATGGCAAAATCGAGCAGATCGGAACACCGGAAGAGATTTACATGAATCCAAAAACTCTGTTTACAGCAACCTTTGTTGGAAAAGCCAATTTAATGAGAGGTACGTGGTTTGGCGATCATTTTAGCCCCCATGCCGATCCATCCGTTATTTGGGAGGGGAATTGGGTCTCCCCTGAGATTAAAGAACAAGGATTTTTTCCGGTACGGCCGGAACAATTTCAATTAAAAAAGCCGGGGGACGGAATCGCCGGGAAGGTAAAAAATGTGATGTTCCAGGGAAAAGAAATTCATTACTCGGTAGAAATCAGGGACGGTTCCCACATCAACATTCACAGCGGAAATGAGATTCGTTTTGAACCAGGAGATCACGTTGCCGTCATCATTCACAATCCTTGTCCAACTGGGGAAAAAAAATTGAACGTTCCTTCTATCCATGCCCATTGATCGTCATAGCACCAGAGAGTCAACAGTGCGTCGGGGGCTCTCTTTTTTCCTGTTTCTAATCGTTAACCATTCATCTTTCACAAATGACATTACAAAGTTTATGATTAATCAAAAGGAGTCTATTTATCAGATGAAGGCAAAAGCAGCAATCGATTTTAATGCCATCAAATATGCCAAGGAAGAGCTTGACCGGTTTATGATGCCGTACAAGCTTGCATTGGATGAGGTCAATACAAAAATTGATAGTTTAAAACAGGAGTTGCAATATGTGAATGACTACAACCCGCTTGAACATGTAAAATCAAGGCTCAAATCCCCGAACAGCATTTTAAGAAAAGCTGATAAAAAAGGATATGATCTTTCATTGATTTCAATCAAAGAAAACATTCGGGATATTGCGGGCGTCCGTATTACATGTTCCTTTATGTCAGATATATATCTGATCAGCGAGATGCTGCAGAAACAAAAAGACATGACAGTTGTTGATTGCAAGGACTATATTCAATCACCAAAGCCAAACGGCTATCGCAGTCTCCACTTAATCATTCAGGTTCCCGTTTTGATGTCACACAGAGAAGATCGTGTGTTTGTTGAAATCCAGATTCGAACAATCGCCATGGATGTTTGGGCAAGTCTTGAACATAAGATTTACTATAAATATGATGGATACATTCCGAAAGAATGAAAGATGAATTAACGGATGCGGCTCTTTCTGCCTGCCGGCTTGATGAGAAAATGGAAGCTATTCACAAGAAAGTGAATCAAATCAAAAAACAGCGGGAAAGCAGCAGTGAATTGGCATCACGGATTTCTGACGATTATTTGCTGCTCCCGCCGGGGCTTCATATGAAACAATGGCGTGATTAACGTGATATTTTCATTCTATGTATACATCAGATTTTAATCGCAAAAAGGAGTTTCCTATGATTTCTCCGAAGCAAGCATTACATTGTTACGCCTGTTTGTGTTCGTGTCCTTTTCCGAACGGAGCGGAATTTCCTTCAGGAAGAATGTCAAGAAGACTGAAACAGCCATGACAATGGCACCTGCCATAAAGGTGCTCGTAAGGGCATAGCTGAACACTTCACGTACATTATCCAGCATATGGGCGGCCATTGCTTGAAGATCCGGCGGCAACTGGCTTTGTATTTGCGCCAATTTTGGCTGGTCAAGCAGCAGTTCGGGATTCATCAGCTTTTGCAGTTCCACAGCTTGGGCAGGATCCATTTGATCCGCCGGGACCGCGCCGCCGGCAAACGTTTCTTTCATCTTGCCTGCCATATGTGAATTCATGACCGTACCCATTACGGCAATACCGATTGTACTCCCGAGGGAGCGAAACAACTGGGATGATGCGGTGACGACTCCCAATTGTTTGGGTTCAACAGCATTTTGTACTGTCAAGGAGAATACCGGCATACTCATGCCAAGCCCAACACCAACGATGGCCATATAAATCATAACCAAATACACAGGCGTATCCACATGCATGAAATGTAATAGCGCCATTCCAAATGTCGTAATCGTCAACCCGATTATTGCCATCTTTTTATACTTTCCGGTTCTTGAAATCAATTGGCCTGCAATCGCCGTAAAAAAGACCATGACAAGCGAAATCGGCATCATGACATAGCCGGCAAATGTAGGGGAAATTCCTTTAACGCCCTGAACGAAGAACGGAACGTAAATCATCGCTCCCATCATGCCCGCCCCCAAAATAAATCCGACCAAATTTGAAACCGTTACAATGCTGTTTTTAAAAAGCGAAAGCGGCAGAACGGGACTTGTCACCTTGGATTCGACCAGTACAAAGATCATTAGCGATACGGCTGCACAGCCGAATAGTCCAAGGATTTGCCAGGAATCCCAAGCATATTTCCCTGCTCCTTCACCGGCCCAACTGAAAGCAAGCAATAACGGAACAATCGTAAGCGTTAAAAATAATGAACCGAGATAATCAATGGACTCCCCTGGCCGGCGTTCCACTTTTGGAAACAACACCCATATCATTCCAAAGGCAACAACCCCGAGCGGCAGGAAAATCCAAAAAACCCATTGCCAATCAAGGTGATCAACTACATATCCTCCAAGTGCAGGCCCAAACACGCTCGATAAACCGAAAATCCCGCTCATAAGCCCCGTCCAACGCGCCCTTTCCCTTGGTGCATACAAGTCCCCGATGGCCGTAAAGGCCGTGGACATGATAATCCCAGCTCCAAGGCCTTGTATGGCCCTGTAAACAATCAACTGCAAAATGTCATTGGCTAGGCCCGACAAAAACGCACCGAGCATGAAAAAGCCAATCCCCGTCAATATAAACGGTTTACGGCCGTATATATCGGACAGCTTTCCCACAAGAATGGTCGCAACCGTCGATGTCAACAAATAAATGGTAATCGCCCAAGTATAATAGTCCATGCCGCCAAGGTGTGCAATGATTCTCGGCATCGCCACCCCAATAATCGTCTGATTGATGGCCGCAAAAAACATGGCCACCATAATCGCGATCATAACGGTTATTTTTCGTTTTTTTGACAAATGTTCCATTCGGCCAATTCCTCCCTCAAGTTGTTCATATTTTCCTCAGCATGTTCAAAAATACGGACAAGCGTCTTTATGTCAGATTCGTCCAATCCACTGAAGATCGCTTTAATGGCTTTTCTTCCTTCCTGCCGAAGACCGTTTAACGCTTTTTTTCCTTTTCCGGTTATTTCAAGATAAACAACCCTACGATCTTCTTCATCCCGGACACGGCGGATAAACTCATCGGCAATCAGCTTGTTGGATGAACTCGTAACAGCGCCGGGCGTAAGCTTCAAAGCATCAGCCAGTTCCGTCATTTTTTGCCTTTCCTTTTTTTCAAGCACAAAAAGAATATATGCCTGCGACCCTGGAAAATGATGGTCAAATATACTTTTCCATATGTAGTTCATGCTCCTGGATATGCTCCAGTACAGTTCCTCAAATCTGGTAAATTCCTGGCTGTTTGCCATCTGCCGCACCTCTTTTAACGAATAAATATTTTAATCACCAAATACTTTAATCATTAAAACACCTAACCATTATATTTTTTCATATTTGATGTATCAACATTTAGAGAAACTTATTTCATGGTCATCCAATGTCAAAAAAACAAGTATAAAGATTATTTCTCGGGAAATATGACAGCGCAAGTGACATAGCCGGCCCATTCGTTTAACATATGGAAAAGAAACGGATTGTTAATGAAAGGAAGGATGGTACCCAGTGGCTCTTTTACAGTTTCATCCAGTTTGGGGGAGTACATTAACCGAAAAACAAAAAGAAGCATTTTTCCAGGCAGTTCAAAATCTCCCGCCATCATCAGCCGAATGCAGCGCTGCTCTATTCAGGGGAAAATATAAGAAAAATGGAGGACTCGTTGCCACTGTTCTATTAAGAACCGGGCTGTCCCATGACTTGCACATTGAGAACATAAAGGTGAAAATCTTGGAGGGAAACACGGTCATTGCGGAAGGGATCTTTTCACCAAACATCCACATATATACTGATTGCGCATACCCATGGTCTTTTGTTTTCTCCAAAGAAAGGGTATACTCAGTTAATTCGGATCCAGATAAGTGGCATGTCTTTGTTTCTGTATTACGTGACCTTTAAAAAAAGAGTGGCAGGTCCACTCTTTTAGATGTCATCTTTCTCAAACACGATTTTCAACCCTTTGATATCACCTATCCGTTTGATCCAATACTCACTTTTTTCGGACATGATATCACTTTCTTCTTCATGGGCAATATTTACCAGCCACGGTTTCCCTTTCTTTAGGAAGGACAGGTCTTCCGGCAAATTTTTACCTTCCAGAAACACGTCTCCTGCTTCCCGACAAACTTTACTTAATCTATAAACTGAGTTTACCAGGCTTTCATATTCAGATGATATCATTGCTTTATCAACGAATGAGGAGGGAGTATAAATGAATGTACGCGCAGTATTTATTGATATGGATGGGACGCTACTAAAGGCCTCAAATTATATTTCCCATCGAAATATGGAAGCCATTTATAGACTCATGAATCAGGGAGTAAAGGTTTTTCTAGCCACTGGCCGACACTATGAAGTAACCGCTCCCTACCATAAAGAAATTGGATTACAAACCCCGATGATCTGTTTGAATGGTGCCGCTATTCACGATGCAGAGACAGGGAGGATTATGGAAATGAAAACCGTTCGATTGAACGAAGAACGCTTTCACCATTTGACCGCTGAAAGTCCATATAATGTTGTTATCCACACGGCAAATGGGCTTTATTGTAAGGAAACAAATGAAGAAATTGATTATTGGACAAATGTTGGGCAAATTCCGCCACGCTATATTGGGGACTTAAGACAGGTAAATTATCAAGATGTTCTTAAATATAGTGTTCGAACAGGTGCACCAACTCCTGAATTATCTGCTTTGTTTAAAAAGGAAGCAGCAGTCATCGATTGGAACGACGGGTTTGAACTGGTTGCTCCTAACATTTCCAAATGGTCAGCTATAAAAAACTTGCTTACCGAACTTCGCATTAGCCCAAATGAAGTCGCGGCCATTGGCGACGGACCCAATGATATAGAAATGCTTCTTCATGCCGGCATTGGTGTGGCAATGGGGAACGCGAGCGAAAAGGTGAAAGCAGCAGCTGACTTTGTTACAGGACATCATGAAAATGATGGATTAGCTGAGTTTATAGAACGTTATCTACTTTTATCATATAGATCACATGCGATTTAGAGTTTTTATTAGCAATATATTTTAATCAGATGGGCATTTTCATTCATGTATTGGTTTGTTTAATATCAACTTCTTTGAATTAACGAATTGCTCTTATTTCCCCCAAAATGCATATATAATAAGGATTTCCTAGATTTTATTCAAGTTTTCCATTGTCGTATGGCAACCCTCTTTCCATGCTTCTGAAAGCAGCATGCTTTTCCACTCTCACACTATGAATCATTCCAGTATGCCTTTTGATAAATTCCTTATTCTATCATCATATTAGATTTTGCCATTACTTACCGCATTCAGCAATTGGAAAAAGAAAACGATATAGCCATTTTTATCAGGGGAAATAAAGGAGTCCAATTCACTTCGCAGGGAGAATTTCTTGTAGAAAGTTCTAAAAAACTATTAATTGAACGCGAGAAACTCATTGAGCATATTCAGAGTTGGAATGGTGAAGTACAAGGGACCTTGCTGCTTGGTGTCGCTAATCACTTTGCCAACTAAGAAGTTTATTGAATTTATGGTCAAGGGGCTGTTCAAAAAGCCCCTTTAGATTTCATCTTCCTCAAACGCGATTTTCAGCCCTTCGATATCACGTATCCGCTTGATCCAATATTCACTTTCGGACATGATATAACTCTCTTCTTCATGGGCAATATTCACCAGCCACGGTTTCCCTTTCTTTAGAAAGGACAGGTCTTCCGGCAAATTCGGCTGCATCCACTCGTAAAGGGAATCGGCCCTCTCTTTTACTATTTTTCTGGCATGTTCATCCGCGCTGTAATAATACACCCTTGCCTTTTGTCCTCCGCCCAATAAGGTCCCCGTCCATTCATTTGTTACAACCATTTCTTTTAAAGAACTTTCCAGCTCCTTTAAAATCGGTTCCAGCTGCCTCGTTGAACCCAAATCTCTTCTGACAACCAGATGGAATTCGTCGCATAGTTCAAAAGCCAGATCGATAAGCTTTTCGTAAGTTTCTCCTTTTGGGTTTTCCTCTATAATAATCATTCTTTTTTTCTCTTCCTTCTTTTCACAAAATAATAAACCCCTAAACCAATCACTGCCACCAGAATAATAACCGGCAGGTTCCCGACAAAAAATACGACAAGACTTGAAGCCGCCGCAAGCAAAAAGTTCACGCTGACAGCAAGCTGCTTTTTCGTTTTTTCCCACGTATTCAACTGATCTCCATCTACCCCGGGGACAACAACCCTATTTTCCTGCATGGAAATGTCCACTGTGGAGTAGGCGGTTTGGTTTTCCAGGTATTTCATTTTGCCGACGATAACTTCAATGTCCTCCTGGACTTTCGCCAAATCACGTGATATTTTCAATAAATCTTCGGTCTTTTGCGCATCTTTCATGAAATCAAGCAGCCGCCTCTCTACCGCCCGCTTTGATTTTAAGCGGGATTCCAAATCGACATACTCCTCTGTCACGTCCTGACCCGTGACAGTTCTTCCCATTATTTCGGCAGCCGCTTCCTCTGCATCGTTCAGAAACTGCTGAAAGTGTTTTTCGGGAATGCGGATTGTTAAATGCCCGCTCATAAGTTCATTTTCTTCTCTGTAAATATTCGATTCTACGATGTATCCCCCGTATTCCTTCACCTTTTTCTCGATGTCTTGCCGGGCTTTCTCTAAACTTTTCACTTTCACTTCCAAATCAGCCCTGTGAATAATCATTCTGTCGTCTGTGTCAATGATTGCCTCTTTTTCTGCTTCTTTTGGTTCATCAACCGTGGAATTTTCCGTCTCATTCCTCATCGCTATTTCATTGGAAGCGGATGAATCACTTGATTTGGCCATTTCCCCGCTGCTGTCCGGCGAGTCATCCGAACTGCAGGCCGCCAAGGCAAAGGCGGTTATTATACAAAGCAGCAATGAGAAGAATTTTTTTATCGCCATCGATATTTCCCCCTTTCTTATTTGACGATTAAACCGATGAAACATTACACAAAATGATCTCAACTTTTGTTCAGTTTGCCATAACCACCTTGCAGGGTCAAAAGAAAAAAGACAAACCTCGAATGGATTGTCTTTTTATAAATGGAAATGTTCCCTTTTACAGTAAAAAATAAGCGATCATCGTACCGATCGTTCCGAACAAGAGGGCAAACGGCATATTCCTTAACGTAATGTGATACGGGCTCTGTTCTGTGTTCATGGACGTCAACGTGACGACAAGCCCGTACGTTCCCACCGTCAGTGTGGCAACAGCACCTGTGACAAGGACGATCGCAACGCTGACCGGATTCATGATCTCCAGCAAAATGGATATGACCCCGCCAAGTATTCCAATGGTCGCAACCGGATGAACGCCAAACATGCTCATAAAAATAAAAAAGACCTGGATGAAGATAAAAATAAGGAGCGGGTATTCCGAAAGAGCCAAAATAGGCTTTTCCATCACTTCCATAAAGGAAGATTCATTTAAACTGTTTCCGAACAAAGATAACGAAATAAATAATACAACAAAATTCTGCATTCCGTTTGTTTTCTCTTTCCAATTTTCCCAGCCGTCCGCCAGAAACGGCCGCCCTTTTTTCATCAACAAAGACCAAGCGAATGCGAAAGGGAAAATCAGAATGGTTACCGTTAACAGAAATTCCAAATCAAATATATTGCCCGACACAATTACGAAAACGAGAAACAGCACCAAAGCCGCCAGCAAATGAAACAGATTGACTGCCATTGTTTTGGCGTCAAACAAGACTTTATTTTGGGCTGAATATGGATGTTTCCGATAAAAAAGCCTTCCCCAGATCGCATCAAGGAAAAACGTGATTCCGGCCGTTAAAAGGAGCCACGGCAACAAAGAAAGGTATTCGACCCCCGTCGTAAAAATACTGACGACCAGCAGCAGTTCCAACGGGCTCCATAAAAGAGCCAAAGTAAATCCTCTCAAGGTTGCCGCCGATATAAATGAATCCCGTATCTTTTTAGGGAACGATGATAAATTTTCCTTTAAAACGTCCTGGGAAATGGAGGCGGCTGACAAATTTAAAAAAGCAGCCAGAACGAGTGTCGTAATCGAGCTGCGCGGATATAACTTCCCCAAATCAGATACATTTGTTTCCAAAAGCGATATGAGCGTCTTGTCAAAACCACCCACTCTTACGACACTGTTCATCCATGGGAGCATGCAAAGGAGGGCCAAAACAGACAAATTGGACACCATCCATAAAGGGATTTGCATCAAATCATTTCCCGAAGTGATAAAGGCAAACAGGCCAATCACAACAAAAGCTCCGCCCAACACTTTAAATAATCTCGCGGCACCTGAAAAAGAAATAAGCAACAGCAAGATTGCTAACACGCCAACGATATAATCGAACTTATTGTCAGCAAAAACAACATTCCATATATGAAGTAAAAATACCAAACTGTATAATACGTATAGATAACGAAAAATGGCTAATCGCTGCATCAGTTACTCCTTTACCCCGGTTACCTGCTTACATCCCCGCCCTGCTGATTCAAAAATTCGTTGACCTCTTCTGGTGTAAACCGGTTGTAATCGCCAGGCACGGCATGCTTTAATACACTGGCTGCCGTCCCAAACTGAATAATTTGTGTTGGTTCATCATTTTGCAAAATGCCATGGAGGACTCCGGCTGCAAAAGCGTCTCCTCCTCCAATACGGTCTATTATATCAAACTTATGTGTTGTGCTTTTGAATAAGGAGCCATTCTTGTATAAAAATCCTGTCAAATCGTTTCGGCCTGCCGAATAAACGGTCCGCTTTGTACTGGCAAACACTTGAATCCCGAAGCGCCCGGCAAATTCCCCATAAAATGCTGCCAAGCGTTCTTCATCAAAATGGTTCGGCCCGTCAAGCCCCCATAAAAGTGTGAAGTCCTTATACCCCATAAAACAAATATCCACATACGGCAACATTTCCTGGAACGTTTCTTTTGCCTCGGGAAGACCCCACAGTTTGCTTCGGTAATTAAAATCAAAGCTGACCCGAACATTGCGCTTTTTCGCTTCACAAACAGCTTTTATCGTAAATTCCTTCATTTGGCTGCTTAGAGCAGGCGTTATGCCGGTAATATGCATTACATCTATTTCTTGGTATACAGCATCCCAATCCAGCTCCAACATCGGCAGTTCATTGACTGCAGAATATTTACGGTCATAAATCACTTTTGCCGGTTTTAATGAAAAACCTTCTTCCAAAAAATAGCTTCCGAGCCTGTCCCCCATTCGGTACACCCATCTTGTGTCAATTCCCGCCATTTTAAGATGAGAGACGGCTGCCTCTCCGATATCGTTCGGCGGGATGGCCGTCAGGTAAGAAACAGCATGGCCAAATTGACTGAGAGACACGGCAACATTTGCTTCAGCCCCTCCAAAATACACATTCAACTGATCTGCTTGCTTCAGCCTTTTTTTATTAACCGGGGTAAAGCGCATCAGCATTTCCCCGATTGTCAACACGTTCGCCATGTTAATCACCAACCATTCTTACGGATTGTCGAAAAGACCGGGCCAGCGCTTCGACCTTTTCATAATCTCCGGTTTTGGCAGGCTTTGTAATTTCGCCGCCTACACCAACCATTGCCGCGCCCGCTTTCAGCCAGCCGCCCACATTGTCAAGAGTTATTCCGCCTGTCGGCATGATCTCGATGTGAGGAAGCGGACCGTGAATATTTTGAATAAAGGATGGTTGAAAGGCATCGCCCGGAAACAATTTAATCACCGATACACCGTATTCGGCTGCCTGCAGCATTTCATTGACAGTCATGCACCCGGGAAGATACGGAATACCGTATCTGTTGCACAGCTTCGCTGTATTGGCATCAAATCCCGGACTGACGATAAACTTCGCCCCCGCCAAAATGGCAATCCTCGCCGTTTCACTGTCAAGAACCGTTCCGGATCCGACCAGGACGTCTCCGCCTTCAGCAGACAACGTTCTGATTAAGCGTTCCGCTCCAGGTACGGTAAATGTCACCTCAAGCAACTTAAGACCGCCTTTTATACAAGCCTGCGCTGTTTCATAGGCCATGGAATGATTCTCACCTCGAATGACGACTGCTAATTTATGAGAAATCATTTCTTTTAAAATGTTGTACGCCTGCATCGTTTTCCCCTCCCTTTCTACACGCCTGAATAGGCCGAAAAACCGCCATCCACCGGTACGACAATGCCATTGACAAACCCTGAAGCCCGGTGGTCAGCAAGCCATAGAAGCGTCCCCACCAGCTCTTCCGGCTGCCCGAAGCGCCCCATTGGCGTCTGGGACAAAATTTTATTCGCCCGATCACTCAAGTTCCCGTCTGCTTCTATTAACAGCCCCCGGTTTTGTTCTGTTAAAAAGAACCCTGGTGCAATAGCATTCACGCGGATGCCCATTTTTGAAAAATAAACGGCGAGCCACTGCGTAAAATTACTGATCGCCGCTTTCGCCCCGCTGTAGGCCGGGATTTTCGTCAGTGGCCTGTACGCATTCATCGAGGAAATATTAATAATCGTACATTCTTCCCGGCCGACCATATCCCTGGCAAAAACCTGGGTGGGGAGCAGCGTCCCGAGGAAATTGAGGTGAAAGAGGTCCTCGACCGCTCCTGGATTGAGGTCAAAGAACGATTGCTCTGTTTTTTCCGCTAAATGCTCCTGTTCCAAATATTCGTGTGTAGTCGTGGCCTTAGGGTGATTTCCGCCGGCCCCGTTGATTAAAATGGAACAAGGTCCTATTTCCTGAACAACTTTTTCATGCAGCTCTTCAAGCGCTTCTTTATTCAGGACGTCAACGCTGTATCCGTACGCTGTTCCTCCGTCTTTCCTAATCTCGTTGAGAAGCTGTTCGATCTTCTCTTTGTTTCTTGCCAGTACAACAACTTTCGCTCCTGCTGCGGCCAGCGCTTTTGACATGACCGAGCCCAAAACGCCGCTTCCTCCGGTGACAACGGCCACCTTGTCCTGCAAATCTATGTTAAAAGGCAATTTCATTTCCCTGACTCCTGTCTATTAAAAGCATCAAGTATTCCATGAATGTAAGCAGCACCGAGTGCGCGGTCAAACAGCCCGTAACCAGGACGCCCTTCTTCTCCCCAAATCATCCTGCCATGATCCGGACGGACCGGCCCGTCAAAACCCGCATTCTTCAGCTTTTTTAAAATGCCCGGCATATCAAGTGAACCGTCACGGGCCAAGTGGGATGTCTCCTGGAATGATTTTTCGCCAATCCACTTGATGTTTCGTGCATGGACAAAGTGAATGCGCCCCTTCGCCGTATCGATAATCTCAAATAAATCATTGGCAGGGTCCGCTCCGTAAGAACCTGTACAAAACGTAATGCCATTATGGCGGCTGTTCACCGTTTCAAGGATATAGCGGACGTTTTCATTATTCGTCACCACCCGCGGAAGGCCGAATATCGGCCACGGTGGATCATCCGGATGAATGGCCATAAGAATGCCTGCTTCTTCTGCAACGGGAATGACTTCTTTCAGGAAATAAATCAGATTTTCCATCAGCTGCTCTTCCGAAAGCTTCCTATAGTAATCCATAATGATCGCAAGCCGTTCTTTCTCATATGACAGATCCCAGCCGGGCAACACCAAATCCCCGCTCAGCGGATCGATGTTTTTCACTTTTTCATGGTCGTATAGCAGGGAATTAGAGCCGTCGGGCAGCGGAGCATTGAGCTCGGAGCGCGTCCAGTCAAAAACCGGCATAAAGTTGTAGCACACTACTTTCACACCGGCTTTGCCCAAGTTTCTTAACGTTTCTTTATAATTGGCAATCCACTTATCGCGTCCGGGCAGCCCCATTTTGATTTCCTCATGTACAGGTACACTTTCAATGACATCCAGCCGCAAGCCTTTGCTTTCCACCTCTTTTTTCAATTCCATGATTCTTTCGTACGGCCAGACTTCTCCGGCCGGGACATCATAAATGGCCGACACGATGCCAATCATCCCGGGTATTTGCCGGATATTATCCAGCGTGACCGGGTCATCGGCACCGTACCAGCGAAAATTCATTTCCATGCAAAGCACTCCTTCCAAAAATAACAACGTTGTTAAAACAAACTACAACGTCACGCCCGTTTTAAAAATGGCCAGTTCCCTGAAGTCATTCACTTCGTTTTTTACAGGCTCTCCGCTCGCAACGGAAATAATATATTGAATAAAGTTTTCCAGCACTTCTTCAGCCGGAACATCTTCAATCAGAGAGCCTGCGTTAAAGTCAATCCAGTGGCGCTTCTTTTCATATAAAGGCGTATTCGTCGAAATCTTCATCGTTGGAACAAACGTGCCAAACGGGGTCCCCCTTCCGGTCGTAAACAATACGAGCTGGCAGCCTGCAGCAGCCAAAGCCGAAGAAGCTACGAGGTCATTGCCCGGCGCACTTAACAGATTGAGCCCTTTTTTCTTCAATATACCCCCATATGGCAAAACGTCCACAATCGTTGCCTGGCCCGCCTTTTGCGTACAGCCGAGAGACTTGTCCTCTAGGGTGGTAATCCCGCCTTCCTTATTGCCCGGGGAAGGATTTTCATACACAGGCTGGTTATGGTCAATAAAATACTGTTT
Organism: Siminovitchia jepli; assembly: GCF_047228825.1. Classification (NCBI taxonomy): domain Bacteria; kingdom Bacillati; phylum Bacillota; class Bacilli; order Caryophanales; family Bacillaceae; genus Siminovitchia; species Siminovitchia jepli. The sequence continues at coordinate 14,847 of NZ_JBFEGN010000002.1, read as the reverse complement.
AAAATCGTTAATCAAATGGACGATTTTTTGAAAAACTTCTTCATTATCCGCCCGTTCCATCAGCATGGTCTCGGCCCCGAACATTTCAGGCACCTCCGTCAATACGGTCGTGCCTCCCTGCGCAATGAGAAAGTCCGAAAATCTGCCAAGCAGCGGATTGGCCGTTATGCCCGATAGGCCGTCCGAGCCTCCGCACTTCAAGCCCACTTTTAGTGCAGACAGTGGAACCTCTTCCCTTTTGTCATCCTTAGCCGCCTCAAAAATTTCCAGCAGCGCCTGGACACCCGCTTCCATTTCATCGGCCACTTCCTGGCTGACCAAAAACTTCACACGATTTTCGTCATACTCGCCAAGAGATGCGCGCAATGCCGGCAACTCGTTGTTTTCACAGCCAAGTCCCAAAACCAGCACCCCTCCGGCGTTTGGATGCCTAATGACATTTTGCAAAATGGTCTTGGTGTTCTCATGGTCGTCGCCGAGCTGGGAACAGCCATATTGATGTTTTAACACATGGATATGTTCAAACGGGGAAATATCGCCTACCTCCGCCTTGAACTGCCGGATGATGATTTCCGCGATGCCGTTGACGCATCCCACTGTCGGGACGATCCACAGTTCGTTGCGGATTCCGACTTCCCCATTTTTCCGGCGGTATCCCCTGAAAGTCAGATTCCGGTTTTCATGGGGCAGTTCCGCCAGCTTCTGTTCAAACCGGTACTCCTGCAAATCGTCCAGATTCGTCTTCGTATTGTGCGTGTGAACATGCGACCCCTTCGGGATAAAGGCCGTTGCATGGCCAATCGGGCTGCCGTATTTCATGACGTCTTCCCCTTCGGCAATATCCTTGACCGCGATCTTATGGCCGCGCCTGACATCCTCTTTCAGCTCGACGCTCCCGCCGTCTTCCGCAATTTTTTCGCCTTTTGAAAAATCTCTTAAAGCAACAATCACATTATCCTGATGATGAATCTTAATGGCTTCTTTCATTCAAAGCCGCTCCTTTCCAGCGCGCTTCCCATTCCGTCTTTTTCAATTGAAATGAGAAAGCTAGCTGTTGTTTCCAAAAGACCCGGCACTTCGTTCAAATTCCTTCCCCACAAACGTTCATTGCCGAGCACGCGTTGAACCACTTTTTCCAATCCGGCGTCTGTGCGGTCACATTCTTTCCATAACGCTTCAAACCATTGTAAAATATCGGCATCATCCGCAAGCGGAATGTCTTCCGTTCCCCTTTTCCCTTTGTAAAAAGATATCCATGCAGCAAGCGAAAAGGAAATTCGCTTTGGAACACGGCTGTACTTTTCGGCATAAGCAAGCAGCATCGGCAAGTTCCGGGTGCGAAACTTGGACATCGCATTCAAGGCGATGCTTTTTAAATAGTGCTGTACATAGGGATTGGAAAACCTCGCCAGTACATCTTCCGCAAAAGTCTTTGTCTCCGCTTCAGGCAAATCAAGCGCAGGGATGACTTCTTCGAAAATGAGCCCTTCAATAAAGCGTCTCACCACTATGTTTTCCATTGCTTCCCCTACCGTATCAATCCCGTACAGATACGCAACGGGTGTCATTCCTGTATGGGCGCCGTTTAAAATATACACTTTGCTTTCGCGGAACGGGGCAAGATCTTTGACGACTTTTACATTTAATCCTGCAGCTTCCGCCGGGAATTCCTCTTTTAACGACTCCGGCCCTTCAATTGCCCACAAATGGTACTGTTCTCCAACAACTATCAGACTGTCCTTATATCCGAGCTCCCGGCGGATGTTGTTCATTTCATCTTTCGGAAACCCCGGAACGATGCGGTCCACAAGACTGTTGCAAAAATAATTGGCCTCTTCGATCCAGTTCGAAAAATCCGCGCCCAAGTCCCACGTCCTGGCATATTGCAAAATAATCTCTTTCAGCCGCTCCCCATTTCTGTCAATCAGTTCACAGGGTATGATATACAGGCCTTTTTCCCGGTCCCCTTGAAAAAATTGGAACCGGTGATGCAAAAAGGCTGCCAGCTTGGCAGGAAAACTTTGCGGCGGCCGGTCGCCCAACCGATCTTTTTCAGCAAAGACAATTCCGGCTTCTGTCGTATTGGATACGACAAATCTCATATCCGGGCTTTCAGCAAGTTTCATATATTCGTCATAATCCCGATTCACGTTCAAGGCACGGCTGATGGAATGGATGACTTCATGGTTTCTCCGGGGAACCCCATCAACGATCCCCTGCAAATACAGGGTGTACAGCCCGTCCTGGCTGTTGATTTTGTCCGCAGTTCCACTGTTCGTCGATTGAATCGCAACGACACTCCCGTTGAAGCCCGTCTTTTGGTTCATTTCATGAACCATCCAATCCGTAAACGCACGCAAGAAATTTCCCGTGCCAAACTGGAGCACCTTTTCGGGATATTCTTGATAACCTTTCCACATCTGTTTATTTAACGTTTGCAAACACATCGGCTCCTCGCAACAGCTTATTTGTCAAATTGAAAATAGTTTTTCGCATTGTAATAGCAGATTCCCTGAACAATTTCACCAAGCATGTCCATATCATCCGGCACTTCTCCGTTTTCAACCCAGCTTCCTATTAGGTCGCACATGAGCCTTCTGAAATATTCATGCCTTGTATAGGAAAGGAAGCTTCTGGAATCCGTCAACATCCCGATAAACCGTCCGAAGAGTCCAAGGTTTGCCAAGGCCTTCATCTGGTCAAGCATGCCGTCTTTTTGATCGTTAAACCACCAGGCAGTCCCAAACTGGATTTTTCCCGGTATACCGCCCTGGAAGTTGCCTGCCATGGCCGCAATCACATAATTATCAGTCGGATTTAAGGAATAAAGAATCGTTTTCGGCAGGCTGTCTTTTTCAGCAAGGGCATTCAGAAGCTGCGATAACGGAACCGCAATCCGCCCGTCGTTGATGCTGTCAAACCCTGTATCGGGGCCGAGCTTATCGAACATTCTTTTATTTGTATTTCTGAGCGCCTTCATATGGTATTGCATCGCCCAGCCGCGTTTTGCATATTCCTCTCCCAAGAATACAAGAACAAAAGATTTATATTGTTTCTCTTCTTCAACAGACAAAGCCTCTCCAGCCAATGCTTTTGTAAAAATCCGTCCGGCCTCTTCCTTTGTCGTTTGTTCGAAGACGACTTCATCCAGGGCATGGTCCGAAACGCGGCAACCATTTTCATGAAAATAGTCAATACGGGATTCCATCGCCTGCAAAAAGCCGTCAAAGTCAGCGATAGCCATTTTCGAAACGGATGCCAGTTTTTCGACCCACTCACGGAAGCCTTCATTTCTGATGTTCAGCCCTTTATCCGGACGGAAGCTTGGCAGAACTTGCACATCAAACGTTTCATCCGCTTTGATTTTTTGGTGATACTCCAGCGAATCGACCGGATCATCCGTCGTGCAAATGACTTCCACATTGAACTTTTGAATGATGTCCCTTGCGCCGAAGCCTGCGCCGGCCAATTGGGCATTCACCTTTTCCCAAATTTCGGGAGCGCTTTTTTCATTCAAAATATCGCGGATTCCGAAAAACCGCTGTAGCTCCAGGTGCGTCCAATTATAGAGCGGATTTCCGATCGTCAAAGGAACAGTTTTTGCCCAGGACAAAAATTTTTCATAATCGTCCGCATCGCCGGTAATATATTTCTCGTCGATACCGTTGGCGCGCATGACCCTCCATTTGTAATGATCGCCGTACAGCCATGCCTCCGTAATATTTTTAAATGTTTTATTTTCATAGATTTCCTGCGGGCTTAAATGACAGTGGTAATCGATGATTGGCATGTCTTTCGCATATTCGTTGTACAGCACTTCGGCCGTTTTTGTCGACAAGAGAAAAGAATCGTCCATAAACTTTTTCATCATGACACCTGCTTTTTCATAGAATATTATTTTCATGAGAACACTAGGCAAAAAGGAGGTTCAAAATCAACAACAGGACGCCGAAATGAACGGGGTCCAAGCAGATACTTGTTGCCACAGCAGCACAATCTCCCTTTTCAATTTTACAAAAAACAAGAAATAACAACGTTGTTATTTTTGAATTGATTATATAATATAACCGCTTACAAAACAACAGCGATATTTTTTTGCTGCTGCCACAGCTACTTCATCACGGATTGAATCATCTTCACCAAGTCGTTCTTTATCGCTTCAGAAATGTGTTCTTCATTCTGATTGCTGATAAAATGGAGCAGATTGTTTAACTTATTATTCCCTTGTTCGATATTTCCTTTTTCAAAATCGCGTGCTGCATTTTCAATTTTCTTTTCTATTGCATTTTTAATACCGGATGGCTGAATATCAGAACCTTCCACATATTTTTTTAATCCCTTTATGTCCGTGTTGATGATGTTTATTGTAAGTGTTTTCACCGGCTCTCTGTTGCCTGTCTGATCTATGGCGCGATATTCAATCTTTGTTTCGCCAGCTTGTTTGATGATAAAGGGATCGGAGTATTCAATCCACGGTCCATCTGCCAATCGGTACTCTATTTTTGCAATCCCGTTTTCATCTTCAGCAGCAAGCTCCACTTCAGCCTTGTTTAAATATGTGCCATCCGAAAGTCTTTCGCCGTTGATTTCTGCAGTCGTTTTTGGGGGCATATTATCATAGCTTTTGCCGTTAATTGTAAAATTGGATAAAACCATGTTTTCTACATGATTGATGAGTGTAGGTGTTTTTACATTGTTAAAACTTGAATTTGTAATTTTAAGATTTTGGACGGGCGCCCTGTCATATGCTCTTATGAAAATGCCGTAGTTGCCGCCGTGGCTGTGAAGGTTGTCAACTTCAATATTACGCACAGTTGGAGTATAGTTCCCTGCATCTCCTTCTTCATAAAGCATATCTATCCGGATGACTTCACCCCCCACTTCATTAACCGTATTATTTCTTAAATAAATATTTTCTGCGAAACCGCCTCTTACGGAGTTTGTTTTAATGCGTAAAACACGATCCAAATTTGGGCTGTCCATTGAATTATCTTCCGCAAAGACGTTCCTGACGCCTCCGGTCATCTCACTCCCTATAACTACACCGCCATGTCCGTCTCTCATTTCATTCCCTTGTATCACAATATTTTCGGAAGGAACATTAATTCGTCTCCCATCTGCGTTTCTTCCGGATTTAATAGCAATACAGTCGTCACCTGTATCAAAGTGAGAATTTTTAATAAGCACATTTTTGCTCGACTCCGGATCGGCCCCATCATTGTTGGGACCGTGTCCAATGACAGTAACATCTTCAATTGTAACGTTTTCAGAAAGTACAGGGTTAATAAACCACATTGGCGAATCAATCAGCGTGACGCCTTCGATCAAAATATTTTTGCTTTCATAGGGCTGTATAAAGCTTGGCCTTAAGTAAGACCCTTCACCAAACTTTCTGTCTTCTACCGGGACTCCGTCTTCAGCCATTTGAAATAATTGGTCTCTTGCTTCTGCCTGGTGCGGCTCTCCCTTTTTCCAGCCATATTCCGTCTTTCCTTTCCAAGGCCACCAGTGTTCATTATCAGCCTGTCCATCAAGTGTACCTTTTCCGGATATCGCAATGTTTTCTTCACCGAACGAATAAATCAGCGGAGAATAATTATACAGTTCGACTCCTTCCCATCTTGTTTTTACTAGCGGTAAATAATCTTTCGGATCTTGGCTGAACTTTAAGACCGCGCCTTCCTCCAGGTAAAGGTTCACATTGCTTTTTAAGTAAATAGCCCCTGTCAGGTAGGTGCCTTTTGGAACAACAACTCTCCCTCCCCCTGCCTCATGAGCTTTAGAGATTGCCTGATTAATCGCTTCAGTCGACTTCGTTAATCCATCATTGACGGCCCCAAAATCGTCAATATAAAAATCCCTGTCAGGAAAAACCGGCTTTTTAATGTTCTCCAGAATTTTGGGCAGTTCGCTGTCCCACACTGAAACTTCCTGGGCATTCGAAGTGATTGGCGCTGCAGCATACTGAAAAATAAGCGCCAGTGAAAAAATGATCGCAGCAAGATACTTCTTCATCTAAAAGCCTCCCATAATAATTTTTTAATTGTTGTGACAGTAAGCAAAACTGCCACTAGAAAAAATGTAAACCCTTCCATTTTATTCCAAAATAAAATAACAACGTTGTTATTTAAAGATTCTAGCAAATAAGTGTTGTTTTTCAAATCCAACTTTCAGCCTATAATCATTCTGTGACAATTGATATATTGGAATGACTGCAAAATAGAGAAAAAAGCTTGGACATGCGGGACCTGCAATTTCCTCTCTAATAATTACAGATTCTTAAACAAATTTGACAATACCTAAAAAAAGTATAAAAAAATCTAAATTTAATACGGTTTCCGAGAGTAATGAAAGCATTTACAATTAATTAAGAAAGCCTTTCATTGTTGAAAAGGTACTTATCCAAAGAATAAAAAAGGGGGAGCTATTTGTGAAGGGGCTTAAACAGGCATGCCTGTTTATCGACAGTCTTTTTGAAAAAGTGGCGTTGGGCTCGCTTATTGCCATGATTATAATTGTAACGCTTCAAGTTTTTACCCGGAAGTTGTTTCATTTTGTATTGTTTTGGTCAGAGGAAGTTACTCTTTTATTGTTATGCTGGTTTTCGTTTATGGGAATTGCCATAGGTGTTCGCGAAAAATTGCATTTAGCCATTGAATCTTTTACCGCAAATTTGCCTCCGGCGGCAATTAATGTCCTAGATAAAGTGGTTGCGCTTGGCACGATGGCTTTTGCGGTGTATTTAATCAAATACGGCTGGGATTTTACTGTATTAATGAGTGATTCAACCCTTCCAGCAACGAAATTATCCAACGCATGGGAGTACGCAATCATGCCAATTACCGGTTTTATGATGATCATTTATGCTTTCTTGCAATTGATTGGCATTGACACGAGGAGACATCATTTGGAAGGTGGCAGCGACTGACAATGGAACCGACAACAATTGCTATAATCATACTCCTTGGCAGCTTTGTTCTTATGCTCCTAATGCGTTTTCCGGTAGCCCTTACTTTAGCTGGCTCCACCATTATCACGATGATATATTTAAATATCCCGCTAGAGGTTATTGGGCAACGGATGATTCAGGGGGTTAATTCTTACGCATTGTTAACAATCCCATTCTTCATTCTGGCAGGCCAGCTAATGAATGAAGGGGGCTTGGCTGTCCGTTTAATCAACCTCGCCATGCTGGTGGTCGGCCGGGTTCGCGGCGGTTTGGCGATGGTAAACACCCTTGCCTGTCTATTGTTCGGGAATATCTCGGGATCAGCTGCTGCGGATGTATCGTCAATCGGATCAGTTATGATTCCAATGATGAAAAAAAAGGGATATAGCAAGGAATTTGCAACTGGTTTAACTTCGGCCGCTGCCATTCAGGGGGTTGTCGTTCCCCCAAGCCATAACTTAATTTTGTACTCTTTGGCTTCAGGAGGCGTATCGATTGCAACCTTGTTTATGGCCGGTGTCGTACCGGGAATCTTGCTTTGTTTAACTCTAATGATTGTAAGCCGCATGTTGGCGATTCGCCAAGGCTTCACACAAACACAAGTCATTGACAAAAAAGATGTTCCAAAGGTAATTAAAGACGGAATTATTTCGGTCATGCCGATTGTTATCATCCTTGGCGGAATTTTCTCAGGCTGGTTTACTGCTTCTGAATCGGGCGCTATTGCAGTTTTGTATGCCGTCATTGTTACTTTCTTTGTCTTTAAGGAAATTCCGTTCAGCCGGATGGGGGTCATCATGATCCGGACGTTCCGGACGGTTTCAATGGTATTATTTTTGATTGCTGCTTCAAATGCTTTAGGGTATGTAATTGCGTACCTGCAAATACCTTCGATGGTTACACATGGTTTATTAAATATCTCTGATAATCCGATTATCGTCCTGCTGATCATCAACATTTTGCTCCTTATTCTTGGATGCGGAATGGATATGGCACCGCTTATCCTGATTATGACACCCATCCTGCTTCCTGTTGTTACCGCAATGGGAATGGATCCGGTGCATTTTGGCATCATCCTGATGTTGAACTTGGGGATTGGACTTTTGACACCTCCGGTTGGCACAGTTTTATTCATTGCTTCGGCAATCGGCGGCCTCCCGATCATGAGAACGGCCAGGGCAATGGCGCCGTTTGGGTTGGTACTCGTTGCCATTTTGATGGTTTTAACTTATGTACCAGCCATCTCGTTATGGCTGCCGCGTGTGTTAGGCCATTAATAGGGAGTTATTAAAATTTATATAACAACTCATTTTTATCATTTGGAAAGGGGATTATCATGAAGAAGTCACCAAAACGTTTATCCTTTATGCTAACTGCAATCCTTGGGGCAAGTCTCGTTCTATCTGCTTGTGGAGGAGCGGGGGATAAAGAAAAAACTTCCGATGGAACAAAATCAGATTCTGACGAAAAAGCGTGGTCTTTCCGTTTAGCTGATAACCATCCGGATAATTACCCAACTGTATTGGGAGATAAAAAATTCGCCGAGCTTGTTGAACAAAAATCGAATGGCCGCATTAAAATTAACGTTTTCCCCAATGGTCAGCTTGGAGATGAGAAATCGATCATTGAACAAGTTCAATTAGGAGCGGTTGAATTCGCACGGGTAAGTACAGGGCCATTGGCTGAGTTCAGTAAGCCGCTGGGCGTTTTTAGTCTTCCATATATCTTTGACAGCTCCGAACACGAATGGAATTTCTTAAACAGCGATAAAGGGAAGGAATTGTTAAAAAGCCTGGAAGGGGCCAAAATGTTAGGACTGGCTTATTATGATTCGGGTGCCCGCCACTTCTATACTACTAAGCCTGTCAAAAATGTTGAAGACCTGAAAGGCCATAAAATTCGGGTGCAACAAAGCCAGATTAATATGGACCTGATTGCTGCACTTGGCGGCAATGCCACTCCCATGCCTTATGGAGAAGTATTTAGTTCTCTGCAGACAGGTGTTATCGATGGTGCGGAAAACAATTTGCCAAGTTACGTTTCTGCCAACCACTACCAAGTAGCGAAAAATATAATCCTTGACGGCCACCAGCGTTTACCTGAAGTAGTTGTTGTGAGCAAGGCCATATGGGATAAATTAAGTGATGCTGATAAAAAGATTATCCAGGAAGCAGCTGAAGAATCTGTAGCCTATCAACGTGAGGAATGGGCTAAAATGGAGAAAGATTCTGAAGCAAAAATAAAAGAGGCCGGGGTTAACATAGTTGAAGTGGATGATCTCACACCTTGGCAGGATAAAGTTAAATCTGTAATCGATAAGTATTATTCAGATTATGCCGATGTTCTCGATGCAATCGATAAGGCAAGAAAATAACATTTTCTTTTCTTGAACTTGGATATAGAAAAACTATGCTACTATTAAAGCATAGTTTTTCTTTTTCCATCTCACAGGGAAACAAGGTGTGTGTATGCGAGATAATAGTAGAAATGCATTTAAGCGGCTGGCACATATGCTGCTTATGAAAGATCGGTCATTGGTTTGCAAGCTGTTTCTTTTTTCTGCACTGCTTGTTGTTGTCCCGATTGGTTTTATTGGTTTTTTTACCTATGAGAAATCAGTCGTAGTCCTTGAGAATGAAGCACGTTCATATAGCTGGCAAATTATAAATCAGGTAAATACTCATATTGAATATTATGTAGGAGATTTTGAGATTGAGGTATTAAAAATATTGAACAACCAGACGGTTAAACGTTTTCTCCATATGGATACCCAAGAGGAATTTGAGTCAAGCGGAATGGAAAGCAATGTCAAACAAGTGTTGCAAAATGCGGCCTACTCAAGATCAGATATAACCAATATTACCATTTCATTGAATCATGTTGCAACGGTTGATGCACTGGATGCCCGCTTTACTCTTTATCATCCAATTGAGCCTTTTCATATGGAGCTCTTTCAAAAAATTCTTCCGGACACCGGTGAAACTGTTATTGTCCCACGAACACTTTCGGATGACGATAACGAGGAGTATGTTATTTCCATTGCAAGAAGGCTGTTTAGCCCGAAGACCTTAAAACCAATCGGTTTTATTGTGATGGATGTGAACTTTAAGCGATTTGAGGAAATTGCCAGCCAAGTCAATATCAGGCATTCGGGGGTTATGTATATCGTTGATTCACAGGGCAATTACGTCTATCATCCAAACTTCTCTGAACTTGGGAAAAAAGCTTCTCTTCAACATATAAATGAAATTCTTCGCGGGAAAAGCGGATCATTTGTCACAAACGGAGATGAGAAAAAATTACTGACATATAGCCATTCTGGATTTTTGGATTGGACCGTCATTACATCTATTCCCTATAAAGAACTGATTAAAAGTTCTGTTTTTATCAGAAACACCATTTTTATTACGACTTTCTTCATCTTACTCGTTGCCGCTATTCTCGGAGCAGGCTTGGCGAGCAGTATCATTAAGCCAATAAGAAAGCTGCAAAAAACGATGAAGCGTGTGGAAAAAGGAGACTTCAGCGGACAGGTCGAAGTTTTATCAAAAGATGAAATTGGTGATCTGACAAATGGATTCAATAAAATGTTAATCCGTCTAAATGAACTTGTAAATGAAGTTTACCTTTCCAAAATTCGGGAAACCGAAATGTTGTTCCGCCAAAAAGTAATAGAACTAAATGCGCTTCAGGCGCAAATCAATCCACATTTCTTATTTAATTCACTCGAGACCATTCGTGGAATGGCTTTAGAATATGGTATGGATGATATAGCAGATATTTCTGCCGCGTTGGCTAAATTATTGCGCTATAATTTAAATAATCATTCACAAACAGTAGCGTTGGCGGAAGAAATTCTACACACAAAAGTTTACCTTCAAATTCAGAAACACCGTTTTGGTGAAAAGCTAGAGTACGAATTCAAGATCCCGGATTGGGCGAAAAGCCAAAATATTGCCAAATTCTCGATTCAACCGATTGTTGAAAACTCATTTAAGCATGGAATTGAACCTTCAGGAGGAATTTCAAAAATCAGCATAACGGCTTTACAGGAATCGGAGGATGCGTATGTCATCCAAATTCAGGACAATGGAATGGGAATTAATCCGGAGAAGCTGGAAGAAATCCGCAGAAATCTAAAACAAAAGGATGTAATGGAAGGCGGACAAGGAATTGGCATGGTAAATGTACACAGAAGAATTGTTCACCTTTTTGGAGAAGAGTATGGAATCAGTATTACAAGCTGTGAAGGATGCGGAGCAGTCATTTGTATTCGCCTGCCGTTGAACAGGTATATTGATTAGCAGATTTACAGGCATGGAAACTGTGTAATTTTAATAATCATTTTTTCTTTATACAGGAAGTGATCGCATGTACACAATCCTTCTGGTCGATGATGAGAAGTGGGTTCGAACGGCGCTTAAACATACGATAGCCAGAACGGGATTGCCCTTTGAAGTTGTTGGAGAATGCACCAATGGATTGGAGGCCTTGGATTTTTTAAAGGAACATTCTGTTGATCTTGTCATGACTGATGTTAGAATGGCCGTGATGGATGGACTTGCCTTCGTGACATCATTGGTAAATGAAAACCGCCAAACAGACTGCGTCATGATCAGCGGCTATGATGAATTTCACTATGTACAGCATGCCTTGCGTTCGGGTGTTATTGATTACCTGCTAAAGCCGGTAGAACTGGAAGATATGAAGAAATGCCTGGAAAAGTGGGAAAAGCTGCGTCTAAAAAATAATCATCCAGAAAATACTTTCGTGAAAGAACCAGATCCGTCTGAGTTATCCACCGTTGAAAAAGTGATGCGGTATGTCAAAAGCAAAATGCCAGGAGAAGTCACTTTAGCAGAAACTGCAAACTATGTACATTTAAATCCAAGTTATCTTAGCAAACTTTTTAAAGACAAGACAAATCAAAACTTTGTAGACTACGTTATTGAAATCCGTATGGATGAAGCGAAGAAACTGCTCGAGACGACATCCTTAAGAATCAATGAAATAGCCGACAGGCTGGGATATTCGGATATTACGTATTTTAGTAATTTATTTAAGCGAAAAACAGGAGTGACCCCATCCGAATATCGAAAGCGTGTGCGGACCAAATTTATATAGGGAGACGAATGCTCGCCCTATTTTCTTTTCCAGCAGGATTCTCTTTCGGTAACACGGTGATAAGGATCGATAATAACACATACATTTACAGCGGGCGCCCTGCGTTTAACGGTTGGCAAGATACTTGTTGTAAAATTTCATGTATTCCAGCATACCTACAAGTTTTTCTTTCGAGCGAAAGCTAGCACTCTTATTTAATATCATATGTAAAGTTGCTCTATTCCCCAAAGTGGCGTTACTTTTTTTAACAACGCTGTTATAATGCTGTATAACGATCAATGGTATGCTAAAAGGGGAAAAATATATGTCCATTACAATTAAAGACATTGCCACCCTTGCGGGTGTGAGCTATTCCACGGTTTCAAAGGCACTGAACAACAGTCCGCTTGTGAAATCCGAAACGAAAGAAAAAATTATCAAGATTGCGGAAGAACTGGGGTACGAGCCGAACTTTGCCGCCCAAAGGCTCGTCTCCAAACATTCCAAGACAATCGGCGTTATCTGGCCGACTGTCGAAAGAATGGCGCCTTCCTCACTTGTAACGAAAATAAATGAAATTGTAAAGAAAAACAACTACCAAATGCTTTTGTCCATTGATACAATCAAAAACTCTCTGGAGACGTTTAAAAAATTCCAAGTCGACGGGGTCATCGTATTCGACGAGCAAGAGGACGAACCCATTGCCGCATTGGCGAAGGGACTGCCCGTCGTTTCCTACGGAGTGGGACAAGACGAAGATGAATATCCGATCATCGATGTCAATTACCAAGGGGCCATGAAAACCGCGGTCAACTACCTGCACCAACTCGGGCATAAGCACATCGCCTTCGTCGGGGATTTTTCCCCCATCGACAACCGCCAGTTCGAAAAATACAAAGGATTCTTGAAGGCAATGGAAGAACTGGGCTTGCCTGTCACGAGAAACCATTTAATCAACACAGCGGGTCTCGAGTGGCTCGACGGATACAGTGCCGTCAACCGGATGCTGCAGTCAGCCGCACCTGTGCCAACGGCGATTATAGGCGCAAGCTACGACATCAGCTCAGGTATCGTGCGCGCCCTCCGAGAAGCCGATTTCACCATTCCAAAGGACATATCCGTCATCGGCTACGACAACATCCCTCAAATGGCCAACCTCGAAGTCCCATTGACAAGCGTCGGGGTTCCGGTACAGTCCATTGCGGACAGACTCGTTCACACATTGATTGACTGCATCCACGGCCAGTATAAACCCGAACAAGACGGACCGCTCAAGCCTGTTCTTACAGAACGAAACTCGTGTGCACAAGCGCGGAAGATACAGGGGGTATAAAGAGCATGCAGGAAAAAAGAGCCCGTTTCGGAAGGAAGCGGGCCCTTTTGACCCATCATCCTGAAAAGTGTATTAAAAAACAGACTCTGGTACAGAGATTGTTGCTAACTGCCATTAAACTTTTTGAACGTTTAACGAAAACAAACAAAACATAAGCGTCAATTAATCCACTAAATTGGTCGCGATCCTTTGACGCTTACTTTTTGGAATGCATTACGATTAATACATAAACTTCTCATAATTAATAATTGCAGATAATGCAGCGCCACGGCTAATGTCATAGCGTTTTGTGCTAAAGATGATAGCTGTGTCTTTGTACACTCTTGGAAGGCTATGGGTGTCCAAGTAGTGTAGGCATTCATTTTGAAATGAGTCAACATGGTTATAAGGTGTGTCGATCACAATAACGGTTGGGTTCAACAGGTGGATGACGACGACGAGTGATTTACCTAGGTAGTAGCCGTATTTGGCAAGGTTATTGCCTAAAGTCTCATCGTTCTCTATACCTTGAAAAAATCCGTTTCTTTCTTTCCACTTTATATCAAGTCTTTCCATTTCTTGTTTAAATTGTTCAATATTTATAAGTGACTCAAGGCAGCCATGTTGACCACAACGGCATTTGGGAGCTTCTGCATCGACTGAAATATGACCGATTTCGCCAGCCGTCCCTGCATGTCCGGGGATGAGAACGTCATCTAGTATAAAGGCACCACCGATACCTTCACTGATTCTTACATAAAAGAGGCTTTGATGGTCATATAGATTTTCATCTTCAATAGCAGTGTGTGCTCCCATATTTACACTATTTTGGATGAAAATAGGGATATCGATACGGGAGAAATGATCTAATGTCACATCTTTCCAATTTAAATGAACGGAAATAGAAACTTTTTGTTCTAATTCATTGATAATCCCTGGTATGCCAATGCCTATCCCAATGATTTGATCATATTTTTCCAGTAGTCGATCTATTAGTTGGACGGTAAATTGAAGAGTTGTCTCCGCATTTGTTCCATCATTTTCAAATTCACCTCGATCAATTAAGGTTCCATCGAAATTAATAATCGAGTATGCAATGATTCGTTTGCTAATTGTGATTCCGATTGCTTTATAGCTATTTGCTTTAATTTGCAATAATATTTTAGGGCGCCCTTTAGTGCTAGGGTCTTTGATGCCTATTTCCTCTAGGACGCCATCTTGAATTAATTCATCTACAGCGAGTGAAATGGTGTTTTTGCTCACATCCATTTCATTTAATAAATCTTTTCTTGTTGTTTGTTGATATCTACGTACTAACGCTAGTATTTTTCTTTTATTTTGTTCTCTTAGTACACTCGTTCCCTTCAGCATAAACCCACTCCTAAAATATACATTCCTCCTTCTATTATAATAGTCTCTCGGCATTCGCCGAGTTAGATGGGTCAAAGGATCTCTTGACCCAACTGTTTGATTCCCCTCCTAC